>SFOF01000012.1 GCA_004552515.1 Clostridiales bacterium | reverse complement strand
GTGCTCTCCTGGCACTATCAGGCCGAGGAGCGCAGGCTGGATGAGGCCGGCTCCTACGGCGAGCTGGTGACGGTTCACATTCCCAGCCGGCTGATTCCGGAAATCGTCAAAAAGGGCAGCCTGACGCTCACCCTGAGCGCCGATAACGGCCTGGCGCTTTACGGGCGCAACGCCGGACGCTACGCCCTGGGGCTTCAGCTGATCGAGAATTAAATAGTGCGGCGCGGGTCGTGTTTTTCTGAAAGGGAAGCGCGGCCCGCGCTTTTTGCACTGAGGGTCGTTAAGATGCGCTAAAACATGGCGGCGTGGTTGCATTTTTTTCGGGATGTGCTATAATAGGCGGTGTTAATATGTGCGGGATATTGTGTGCGGGAGGCTCGCGCGGAAAACGGAGGATAGATTATGAAAATTCTGGTGGTCGGAGACGGCAAGGTGGGGCACATTATCGCCGAGAATCTGGCCGGAGAGGGCCACGACGTGGTCATCGTGGACAATGACGAGCAGGCGCTCCAGCGCAGCGAGGCAACACTGGACGTATTGTGCGTGCGCGGCAACGGCGCGAACGCGCAGACGCTCATCGACGCGGGCGCACAGCACGCCGACATCATCATCGCGGCCACGGCGGGCGATGAAACCAATATGCTCTGCTGCCTGATCGCCAAGCGCCTGGGCACGCGCTATGCCATCGCCCGCGTGCGCGATCCCGAATACAATGAAAGCCTGACCATGCTCCAGCGCGAGCTGGGCATCGACATGACCATCAACCCCGAGCGCGCCACGGCGCTGGAAATCAGCCGCCTGCTGCGCTTCCCCTTTGCCAGCAACATCGAATCGTTCGCGCGCGGCCGCGTGGAGATGGTCGAGTTCCGCGCGAAGGAGAACGACGCGGTGGTGGGCATACAGCTCAAGGATCTTTCGCAGAAGCTGCGCGGCGTGCCGCAGGTGCTGTACGCCATCATCGAGCGCGACGGGCAGATCATCATCCCGGACGGCAATTTCGCCATCCGCGCGGGCGACCGCGTTCACGTCGCGGCCGATATGCTGACGATCACCTCGTATTTCCGCTATCTGGGCAAGAACACCGACCGCATCCGCAATGTGCTCATGCTGGGCGGCGGGCGCATCAGCTTCTATCTGGCCAGGATGATCGCGCAGCTGGGCGTTCATGTGTCCATGGTCGAAATCAAGCACGACAAGGCCATGCTGCTGAGCGAGCAGCTGCCCGACGTGAACGTCATCTGCGGCGACGGCACCGATCAGGAGCTGCTCGAACAGGAGGGTCTGTCGCAGATGGACGCGTTCATCGCGCTGTGCGACCGCGACGAGGAAAACCTCATCGCCGGACTGTACGCCGTCAAAAAGGGCGTGCCCAAGGTCGTCGTGAAGAACAACCGCGTCTCCTATGTCGACATCATCAACGAGATGGGGCTGGACAGCATCGTCAGCCCGAAGGCCATCACCTGCGCGAGCATACTGCGCTATGTCCGCGCCCGCGTCAACGGCGAGGGCACGAAGGTCGAGCGGCTCTACCGGCTGATGAACGGCAAGGCCGAGGCGCTGGAGTTCATCGCGCGCGACTGCGATCCCTATATCAACATTCCGCTCAAGAAGCTGACCCGCCGCCCCAATTCGCTGATCGCGGTCATTGTGCGGCGCGGCAAGGTCATCGTGCCGTTCGGCAACGACCACATTGAAAACGGCGACAGCGTGATCGTCATTGTCTGCGAGAGCGGCATCGGCGATCTCAACGAGGTTATATATCCATGAACAAACGGCTTGTACTGCGCCTGCTGGGTGTCATACTGGTGATCGAGGCGCTGGCCATGGTTCCGGCGACGCTGCTGGCGCTGCTCTATGGCGACGGCGATTTTCTGGCGATGCTCGAGAGCGTCGCGCTGCCGCTGGTCATCGGCCTGCCTCTGTGGCGGCTGATCAAGCCGGTCGATCGGAATCTGCGCGCGCGGGAGGGCTTCGCTGTGGTGGCGCTTGCGTGGATTTTGCTGAGCGTGTTCGGCGCGATGCCGTTTATGCTCAGCGGCATGCTGCCCAATTTTACCGACGCGCTGTTTGAAGCGGCCTCCGGCTTTACGACCACCGGCGCGACTGTGCTGACCGACTTCGACACGCCGCGCCACGGCGTGATGTTCTGGCGCAGCTTTACCCACTGGATCGGCGGCATGGGCGTGCTGGTGCTCACGCTGGCGCTCATTCCGCAGATGACCGGCCGCACGTCGCATCTGGTGCGCGCCGAAAGCCCGGGTCCCAGCCTGAGCAAGATCGTGCCCAAGATGGGCGATACGGCGCGCATACTCTATACGATCTACGGCGCGATGACGCTCATAGAGTTCGTCGCGCTGATGTTCGCCGGCATGTCGCCCTACGACGCGGCCATACACGCCATGGGCACGGCGGGCACGGGCGGCTTCAGCAATTACGCCGCGAGCGTCGGCGGCTTTGACAGCGTGGCTGTGGACGTGATCATCACCGTGTTCATGTTCCTCTTCGGCGTGAACTTTGTGGTGTTCTATCATATCTCCAACGGCGAATGGCGCGAGGCCTTCCGCAATGAGGAGCTCAGGTGGTATCTGGCCATAAGCGGCGGAGCGATCCTGCTCATGACACTGTTCGTGCTGCCGCAGTACGGCTCGTTCTGGACGGCGCTGCGCCATGGCAGCTTTCAGGTGGGCTCGATCATATCGACCACCGGCTATGCGACGGCCGACTTCAATCTCTGGCCGCAGAGCGCGCGCATGTTGGCGTTCATATTGATGTTTGTCGGCTCGTGCGCCGGTTCCACGGCGGGTGGACTGAAGATCGTGCGCGTGGCGCAGCTGTGCAAGCTCGGCCGACGCGAAATTCGCCGCTCCTTTCAGCCGCGCAGCGTTCACGTCATACGCTTCGACGGCCACGGCGTGGACGAGACGATGCTCTCTCAGACGGCCGTGTTCTTCTTCGTCTATGTGGCGCTGATACTGGTCGGCGCGCTGGCGGCCTCGCTGCTGGGCTCGTACGACCTCGAGACCAATTTCACAGCCGCGCTGACCTGCGTGAGCAACGTCGGCCCCGGTCTGGGCGCGGTCGGCCCGGCGGGCAGCTTTGCCGGCTATACGCCCGCGGCCAAGGTGATGTTCACCGCCCTGATGCTCTGCGGTCGTCTGGAGCTGTTCCCGATATTGGCGCTGTTTGCCCCCGTCCTATGGCGCAGATAGGCCGGCCGGGCGCATCGCAAAATACGCCCCGCTTCGACCGATTGCCGAGGCGGGGCGTTTTCAATATTGATCGCGGCTCGATGCGCATTTGCGCCGCGCGGAGCGAAAAGAAAACCGCCGCAATCGTTCGACTGCGGCGGTTTGCGTTATGTCTTTTCCTGCGGGAGCGGCGATTCGTCGGCCTGCTCGGCGGCGCTTGCGTTGTCCGGCTCGACCGGCGCTTCGTTGTTGCGGTAGATGGGAATCGCGGCGATCATCAGATAGCCCGGCAGCAGCGCGAAGCTACGCGTGATCAGGCAGGCGGCGGCGCAGGTCAGCGCCGTACAGCCGAACGCGGCCACGGTGCGCCTTTCGTGCGGCTGAATGGCGATCAGCGTTGAGAAGAGGATGTACCAGAACGCCAGCACCAGCACCGCGCCCGTGTGGGGCACAAGCCCTAAAAGAGCGCCGAACGACGCGGCGATGGCCTTGCCGCCGTGAAAGCCGTACCACGGCGAAAACGCGTGCCCGGCGACCGGCGCGGCCATGACCAGCGGCAAAAGCGCGTAGGGGAAGCCCAGACAGTGCACCGAATAGAACACGGGCAGGAAGCTCTTGGCCAGATCGGCCAGCAGGCAGAGGATGCCGATGTTCACGCCCGCGTATTTGAAGGCGTTGGACGTGCCGGGGTTGTGGTCTTTGCTTTCCTTCACGACGTCTATGTGCTTGAGCCACATGGGAATGTGATAGCTGAACAGCACGCTGCCCGACAGAAAGCCGATCAGTACGAAACCGAGCTGGGAGAGGAGCATGACAAATCCTCCTTGAGGGCGGTGACAGTAAAACGGTGAGGCGCGATCCCTGCGGACGTCAAATCCACAGGGACTGCGCCCGGATACCGCTGAGATGAGAGCCGTATCTGCTTATTTCGACGCGCCTCGCCCCATTCCTGCCGCAATCGCGCTGGAGAAGGTTAACATTTGCTTACTTATCAGCCCTTTTTGCCTGCTCGGCCTGCCACAGCTCGTCGGCCTTGGGCTTCCAGCACTCGGCGTAATGCGTGCATTTGCCGCACAGGTGATCGGCCGATTCGGTGTTCATGTAGTCGGTGTTCACAGCGCCGGTTTCGGCCACGAGGCGGCGCAGGATCTCCGGGTTCTCCAGCATGGGGCAGGGGCGGAGCATATTGTCGTTGAAGGGCTGATTGTCGTGATAGGCCTGGAAGAGCGGGCTTCTGAGCGCGTCCAGGAGCGAGACGTCGTGGATGTTCACGTTGGAATAGTGTATGAACACGCACGGCTCCACGTCGCCCTTGGCGTTGATGTGCAGATAGCGCCGGCCGCCGGCAATGCAGCCGCCGACATATTCCGCGTCGTTCTGGAAATCCATGCTGAAGATCGCCTTTTTCGAGCGGAACTCGCGGATGCGGCGATAGACCGTCTCGCGCTGCTCGGGCGTGGGCAGCAGCTCGGTCACCGCGTCGTTGCCCACCGGCATATAGTGGAAGAACCAGATGAACAGCGCGCCGCTTTCGATGATCATATCGAAGAACCTCTCGCTGGAAATGTCGGCGTAGTTGCGGCTGGTGTAGCAGGTGGAGATGCCGAAGGGCAGCTTATGCCGCTTGAGCAGCGCCATCGCGTGCTGAACCTTGTCGTAGATGCCCTCGCCGCGGCGGCTGTCGTTGGCGTCCTCGAAGCCCTCGAGGCTGATCGCCGGCACGAAGTTCTTGACGCGCAGCATCTCCTGACAGAATTCCTCGTCGATCAGCGTGCCGTTGGTGAAGGAGAGAAATTCGCAGTCGGGGTGCATCTCGCAGATTTTGATGAGATCCTTTTTGCGCACGAGCGGTTCGCCGCCGGTGTAGATGTACATATAGGTGCCCATTTCCTTGCCCTGGCGGATGATCGAATCGATCGTCTCCAGCGACAGATTGAGCGAATGGCCATATTCCGCGGCCCAGCAGCCGGTGCAGTGCAGGTTGCAGGCGGAGGTGGGGTCGAGCAGGATCGCCCAGGGAATGTTGCAGTTGTATTTGGCGGTCAGCTTGTCCTGGCGCGCGCTGCCGGTCAGGCTGGCGTTGAGGATGAGGTTTTGGAAGATGGTCTTGCGCACCTCGGGATCGAGATCCCACAGGCGCAGTATGAAATCATACCAGTTGCCCTTTTCCTCGAGCGTTTTGCGCACCGCGTTGCGCTGGGAGACGTACCAGTCCTTAGGCGTAACCTTGTCCACCATGGCCATCAGCTTGGGCAGG
Organism: Clostridiales bacterium; assembly: GCA_004552515.1. Taxonomy (GTDB): domain Bacteria; phylum Bacillota; class Clostridia; order Christensenellales; family Aristaeellaceae; genus Firm-10. The sequence goes on along the minus strand of SFOF01000012.1, from coordinate 18,210 downwards.
TTTTCCTCCGGATTCTTCTCCAGATACTTGAGAGCCTGATTGACCGCGAATTTCTGAAAGCTTTCCTTAACGCCGTTGTAGCCCATTGTCGAGCGCTCCTTTTCGTTTGAATGTGAGATCATTATACCGGCGGCGCGGCCCTGTGTCATTGGGCAAGGCGCGCGCGATGACCAAATTCTGGACACGCGGCGATATTGTCACTTTTTAGGACAAATTAACGCTTTTGTCACTGTTCACGGCAGCAGCTTTGATCTATACTGTATCATAAGTGCTCTTATCGAAAGGAAGGCTGAACCATGGCAAGCGACGTTATCCACGGCGTGTCCCGGACGCTGATCGAGACGTTTGTCCGCAAAAAGCTGATCGAGCTGAAGGACAACCCCGAGCGCGGCACGCGCAACCTGATCGATATGGCGCTGAATTTTTCAAAGGGCCGGTTTGAAAGGCGCTTTTTCACCGCCGCGCAGCGGATGCTGCAAAACGAGCAGAGCGGCTATTATCCCCTGATCTGGGACACGATCACCCATGTGACGCTCGAGCATATGCTCGAATTTGGCATGAACGTGGGCTATAACAGCTTAAACGCCGGCGCGAGGCTCATTCGCGAACAGGAGAGCAAATGCGGCTATAACATCCCCTGGACGATCGCGCTGCGCATAGACGGCGAGATGTGGGACGCGATGGCGCAGGACTACAAATCGCTGGTCGAGCAGGGAAAGGAGAAGGGCATCTACACCTGGATGGCGCGCGTCCGGCGCCGTCCCGAGGCGGTGCTGCCCATGATCGAGAAGGAAAAGGACTGCGCGTTTCTGCTCTTCATCGAGCCGGAGGACGCGAGCGACGCGTTTCTCGACGCGGCCGCGCAGCTGAAGAACATGATGCTTGTCGTGGGCTGGGGCGAGGAAAGCGCCGAAATCTGCCGCCGTATGCGCGAGCGCGGGATGCTCTATGCGCTCTTCGTGTCCTACGACGGCATAGACGACATGCCCTATGACGAAATTCTGCGCGACGCGGGCGAGATGCACCCCTTCATCACGTTCTTTCTCTCCGACGAGGTGATCGAGGGCCGGCGCGAGGGACAGGGCGAGATCATCGGCAAGCTGCGCGCCGGGCAGAAGTATGCCACCATTCCCATGGAGCTATACGCCGATTCGCTGCTGATCGACAGCGTGATCTCGGACGAGGCCTGCCTGCCGGCGTTCGACGAAAGCGGCACGCTGATCGGCTCCAGAGGCGGCCGTCCGCTCAACTTCATCACGGAATCGCTGGGCGATATATTAAAGGCCGCCTATCCGAAAAAGGCGGCGCAGTAAACGAAAAGGGCGCAAAAAAACATCCCCGCTGGCCGGACATGGAACCGGACGTCGGGGATGCGCTTTTTACAGGCTGCTTTCAGACGCCTGCTCCAGCTCGGCGATGCGGGCGACCGAATGGAAGCACGAGGCGACCCTGCGGACGAATTCCTCCGAGCTGACGCAGTCGGGCGCGGACAGCCAGCGCTCGAGCGCGCCGGTCAGCGCGTCCTGATAAAAGGCGATGTGGAACTCCATGTACTCGGAATCGTCCAGCACATTTTCGAGCACGCCGCGCAGAATGGGCGCGAGCATTTCGCGATAGTGCTCGAGAAAGGAGTTCTGCCCGGTGACGCGCAGCGCGCGGCGGTAGAAATCGCGGTTGTCGTAAAAATAATCGCACAGCGTGGTCATGACCGTCCAGGGCTGGCTGGTTTCCATGCCCTCCGCGATGCGGAAAAAGTCCATGTCGAAGATCCAGTTGAGCAGGTCGTATTTGTCGCGGAAGTGATAGTAGAAGCTCTTCCGGCTCATGTCGCACCTTTCGCAGATGTCGGACACGTTGATCTTCGCGAACGGCTTTTGCTCCATGACCTCCTTGAGCGCCGCCGCGAGCGCGCGCTTGGTGATGTTGGAATCCGCCATGGCCGCCTCGCCTCCCTTCCGCACAGAGCGCATACACTTCTATTTCAACATTGTAGCAAACTTTTCAGGCCGCCGCAAGCGCAATATTCGCCCGCGCCGTGGGACAAATCGCGCTTTTTGTCCAATGTTCGCCCTTTATCGCGCGCGCAGCGTCCAGAACGCCACGGCGGCCGCGGCGGCGACGTTGAGCGAATCCACGCCGTGCGCCATGGGGATGCGCAGCGTGTAATCGCACTGTTCAAGGGTGCGCGCGTCCAGTCCGTCGCCCTCCGAGCCGAGGATCACGGCCAGCTTGTCCTCGGCGGCGGGCGCGGGATCGTCGATGGCGAGCGAACGGTCGGTCAGCGCCATGGCGGCGGTCCGAAAGCCCATGCCGCGCAGCGCGTTCATGCCGCTCTCCGGCCAGTCGGCGGCGCGTGAGCCGATGCGCGCGATGGGCAGCTGAAACACCGTGCCCATGCTCACGCGGATGGAACGCCGGTGCAGTGGATCGCAGCAGGAGGGGGTGAGCAGCGCCGCGTCGAAGCCCAGCGCGGCGGCGCAGCGGATGATCGCGCCCACGTTGGTGGGATCGACGATGTTCTCCAGCACGGCGACGCGGCGCGCGCTCCGGCAGACCTCCTCGGGCGCGGGCAGGGGCTTGCGGCGCATGGCGCACAGAAAGCCGCGCGTCATCTCATAGCCGGTGAGCCGGGCGAGCAGATCGCGGCCGGCCGTATAGACGGGCGTGTCCGGGCAGCGCTCGATCAGCGCGCGCCCCGTGCCCTCGATGTGGCGGCGCTCCATCAGCATGGACACAGGCTCATAGCCCGCGTCCAGCGCGTGGGAAACGACCTTGTGGCTCTCGGCGATGAACAGGCCGTTTGCCTTATCGCGCAGCTGCGCTTCGGTGAGACGGGCATAAGGCGCGAGAGCCGGCGCGTCCAGAGAGGCGATTTCAATGATATTGGCCATGGCGATCTCCTTAAAGGCGTTTGACTTTATTATAGCATACGGGCGCTCAGAAAGGATAAAAAAACCATGAGCGCGAAAAATAAACGTTGATTTAACGCGCTGGCCGGTATATAATAGAAGCGGATGGAAAGGACGGCGGCGCATCGGGCCGGGGCGATCGGGTCATTTTCTGCGCGGGAGGGCGCGTGTTCTCCCGTGAAAATGACGCTTCGGCGGGAGGGTGCGTCACGGCCGCCGTTTTCTCCGGAAGGAAGGGATGTTCATTGCAGTTTACGGAAACGCCCGCCGCAGAGCAGGAGGTCAACGAGCTGCTCTTCGACGCGGAATTCAAGGAAATGCTCACGGCCTATAACAAGGTTCAGTTTTTGTACAACGCGGGCATAGAGTTTGTGCGGGGGCGGCTGGAAACGCTCAACAGCGAGTTCCGCGTGCAGCACAGCCACAACCCCATCCATCATATCCAGACGCGCGTCAAGACGCCGCAGAGCATCAGCCGCAAGCTCAAAAAAATCGGCGTGCCGGTGTCCATGACCAACGCGAAAAAGAACCTGCGCGACATCGCGGGCGTGCGCGTGGTGTGCTGCTATGTGGAGGATATATTCACGGTGGCGCGCCTGCTGACCGAGCAGGACGACGTTCAGCTCATTGAAGAAAAAAACTATATTAAAAATCCCAAGGAGAACGGCTATCGCAGCCTGCATCTGGTGATCGACGTGCCGGTTTATCTCTCCGGCGCGAAGGTATATATTCCCGTCGAGGTGCAGATCCGCACCGTGGCGATGGATTTCTGGGCGAGCCTCGAGCACAACCTGCGCTATAAGGCCGAGGGCGAAACGCCGGCGTTCATCGTGGAGGAGCTGAAGAAGTGCGCCGACGTGATCACCGAAACTGACGCGCGCATGGAGCAGATTTTCCACGCGATGCAGCTTCTGCGCGATCAGCCCTCCGACATACTGGATCAGTATATGGCCGATCAATAGCGGATGGGCGATGGGGCGAACGGCGCTTTGACGGCTGCCGGAACGGGAGAGCCTGATCCGGGAGGCTGAATTTCTGGAAGTCCCGGTTCAAGGGTAAAGCCAGGGGCTTCCAGGCGCCGCGTCACGGCAATGCCCTCGAAATCGCGGCCTTCCCTTTAGAGACGCTCCCGGGGGCGCGAGACGCATTTTTGAGGAAAAAACAGGAGGATTTAAGCAATGAATTATATTGAAGAGCAGGGCCGCGTGCCGGTCATGGGGTCGTTCGACGTGATTGTGGCGGGCGGCGGCGTGGCGGGCGTGAGCGCGGCGCTGGCGGCCCGGCGGCAGGGCAAGTCCGTACTGATTATTGAAAAGAGCCTGATGCTGGGCGGGCTGGCCACGCTGGGGCTGATCAACTTTTTCGTGCCCATGTGCAACGGCCGCGGCCGGCAGATCATATTCGGCATGGCCGAGGAGCTGCTGCGCGCCTCGATCCGCTACGGCTATGATTCGATCCCCGAGGAATGGAAGAACGGCGAGCCGGGCGAGGGCGCAAAGACGCGCTACGTCACGAGATACTCGGCCAACATATTCGCCATGGTGCTGATGGAGATGATCGTGGACGAGGGCGTGAAGCTGCTGCTGGACAGCGTCGTCTCGAAGCCCGTGATGAAGGGCGGTCACTGCGAGGGCCTGATCGTCGAAAACAAATCCGGCCGCGAGTTCTATGCGGGCAAGATGATCGTGGACGCGACCGGCGACGGCGACGTGATGTTCCGCGCGGGGATGCCCACCGTGCAGGGCAAGAACTTCTTTACCTACTGCGCGCAGGGCATCGACATGGCGCATATCCGCAGGGCGGCGGAAACGGGCCATGCCTGCGACGCGATATTCGGCGTGAGCGGCGGCGGCGCGTCGCTGCATGGATTGAACCAGCAGAAGGGGATGCGGCTCTTCGACGGCACCACCGCCGAGGACGTGACCGAATACATCGTCCTCAATCAGAAAAAGCTCATGGAGAAGCTCAAGGCGCAGGATCGCTGGGAGCGCGACGTGGTGCTCATGCCCGGTATGCCGCAGTTCAGAACGACGCGCCACCTCGAGGGCAACTATGTGCTCAAGGGCGACGACCGCTATCGCCATTTTGACGATTCCATCGCCGCGCTCAACGATTTTGAGTTCCGCGACTGGCTGTACGAGCTGCCCTTCCGCGCGCTGGTCAAAACCGGCTACGACAACATCATCGCCGCGGGACGCTGTGCCTCGGCCGAGGGCTGGGCGTGGGACGTGATCCGCGTCATTCCGCCGGCCATCCTGAGCGGTCAGGCGGCGGGCGTGGCCTGCGCGCAGGCGATCGACGCGGCGTGCGCCATTCACGATCTGCCGGTTGAGCCGCTGCAAAAGCAGCTCGAAAAGGACGATATGCTCATTCACTTTGACGATGCGCTCGTCCCTGAGGACGAAACGCAGGCCGTAAACGGTGCGGAAAAGGATCATATGTAATCGCATGGGGACGCTTTCCGACAGGGGGAGCGTCCCCAAACTGGATAACGGGAGCCGGAAGTTGTGATGCGGAAAGTTGGAAGACTCTGCCCGTCGGAGGATGAGCTGGCCCCGTTTTTCGCGGCGCTTGTTCCTCAGGGCGTATCGAAGCGCGCGGGGCTGACGATCCACGAGGGGCGGCTCGGCGCGCATCCGGTCGCGGCGCTGTACAGCGGCGTGTGCAAGGTCAACGCGGCCATTGCGGCGCAGACGCTGATCGACGCGTGCGGCGTGGACGCGCTTGTCGTTTCGGGCGTGGCCGGAGGGCTGGACGCGGCGGCGCGTCCGTTCGATCTGGTCATTGCGCGCGAGACGGCGTATCACGACGTGGCGGAGGACATATTGACCGAGTATCACCCGTGGATGGAATCGATCTGGTTTCAATCGGATGCGGCGCTGCTTGCCCGCGCGGAAGCGGCGGCAGGGACAACCGGCGCGCGCGTTCATTGCCATGTTGAGCGAGCCGTTCTGACGATTTTGTGTTGAAAATCATCGAATGTCATGGTACAATAAACATGAAAGCCTGAAACAAGCGACGCATGAGGGGGAGAGAGCCTGTGAAAGACAAACCAAACGTCCTGCTCAGTCTGGTGATGGGCGTGGCCATGGCGATCATCTGGAGCGCGGCCTTTGTGAGCCTGCTGGACAGCCCGGCAGGAATTGGCGTGGGGGCGGCCTTCGGCGTGGTTTTTGCTCTGCTTGGCGGCGTGATTTTCAAATAGAGTTATGGGGGCGGCGCCCGTCGGAATTCAGAGTGGATTCCGACGGTATTTTTTTATGATCAAAGTATTCTGATGTGCTTGACTGTTTGCGGATGAATGTACTATGATAAGAACGTGTGTGCCCATTGGATGGACGGCGTGGATTTGAAATCCCGGGCGGCTATATCCGATTGAAAGAATAGGGAGGTTTTTTCCATGGACGAATTCATCGAAAGATTTGTGGGACTGGGGACCTTTGAGATTGTGTCCGGAGAAATAGATCAAACGCCATATAGGTCAGCGCGCAATCCGCAAAGGCGCGCGAACCGACGTTTTGCAGCGTCGAGGGCAAATAAAGCTCGGAAATATAATAGCTGCTCTCGAATGTGCCTGCGCCGATGGCTTCCAGTCCCTCGGGCAGCTCGAGTACGCTCAGATAGTAATGAAATTCAAACGCGCCGTCGCCGATCGCCTTCACCGGCGCGCCGCCGATGGTTTCGGGAATGGCGAGATAGGTCGCATAGGCGTTGTACTTTGTGATCGTGCCGGTGGCCGCGTCGAAGTCGAAATCGGCCTCGTCAAAGCCGTTGTTGTCCACGATCACGGCGTTCTTGCCGCTCGTCTGAATGGCGGCGGCGCAGCCCGCATCGGTCAGCGCCGATTGATACGCGTCCAGCTGATCGTCCGGCACATAGATGACCGCGTCCTCGGGCAGATCGGTAAAGCAGCCGCTTTCAATGACGGGGCACACGCCCTCAAAGACGATCTTCCTGAGCGAATCGTCATAGCTGAAGGCCGCCTCGCCGATGAAGCGCACGCCCGCGGGAATTGTGACCTCGCCGAGCTTCGGGCAGGCGTACAGGTTCCTCTCGCCGATGGCGATCAGGCTGTCCGGCAGCGTCACGGCGGTCAGATTTTCATCCCAGCAGATCGCGCTGTCCCTGAGCTGAAGCAGCGTGTCGGGCAGCGTCAGCGATGTGATCGCGTCCATATTGCTGAACGCGTTGCTCTGGATCACGTCCACGGTGCCGTCATTGAGCGCGCCGGGCACGGTGACGTCCCCGCCCGCGCCGCTGTAGCCGTTCAATTCGCAGTAGTCCGCGTCGAAGTCCCACACGTCCTCCTCCGCCTACGCGCTCAGACAGAGCATGAGCAGGAGCGCCGTCAGCAGGCAGGTCAGTTTCTTCATGATTCATCTCCCCTTCATTTATAGAATGATCTGTTCGACGTCGATTTCATAGCTCTCCATGAGCTTTTGAAAAAATGCTTCAATGCGCGCCGCCGCGTCCGCATAGCCCTCCGGAAAGCGATTCGAGCCGCTGGCCGTGATTGCGCCGCCGTCCGAAAAAGCGACGCTCAATGAAAAGCTCTCGCCGTCCAGCGCGTCGGGATCGGTTTCGTCAAAGCCGTTCCACTCGGCGAGCTTCAGCGCATCGATCAGCGCATAGAGCGCGTCCATATCGTCGTCCGCCGCCGGCAGCACGATATAGCAGGAATAGAACAGCTCGATCCGAATGATGCGGCCGCGCGCCGTCTCGATGATGCGATAGCTTTTCGCCTGATCGGCAGACGCGCCCAAACGCGCGAAGTAAAATGTCTCGACGGCATTGTCGGAGGATTCGGCGCCGGCCGAAGACGGGCAAACGCATATTATCAGCGCCGCCAGCAGCCCGGCAAGGCCGCGAAACAGCCGATTTTTCACGGCGCGTCCCCTCACAGCGCGTCCAGCGCGGCGGTCAGATAGGCCGGCGTGACGGACGCGTACAAAAACGCGTCGATCAGCCGATCCTGCCGGGCGCGCTTCACCCGCTGCGCCAGCTCCGCGTCGCTGTTTTCATCGCACAGCAGCGCGCATCAGCCGAATGGCTATTTTTATCAGATGAAAAAGCGCGCCCCGACGCGGCTGCGAACAGGGCGCTATGATCTTAACGCTTCAGGATTTCCGGAAAATTGCCCATCAAAAAGTGCCTGTACTCTGGATGCGCCGAGGCGTTTTCATATTCCTTTCGTATGGTTTTTTCATTCCATTCTCTCGCTTTGTCCGACATCTCTTCATATCGAACGATTGAAAGCAGACCCTCCCGTTCCGCCTGTAGAATCGCCTCATAGGCGTCCGGGATAAACTCTGCGCCCGCAACATCGACCGGCACACAGCTTGCGGCGGCGTTCGGTATTTGAACGTCAAAGCCGGAATCGATGATCATTTCGGCCCGGTATATGTAACCGGATACGCCCTTATAGGCGCTGCGCAGCGCGTTCGGATAGTATTCCTCCAGGCGCTGGCGGCCGCTTTTGTCAAAGCCGTATGGCCCCCACTTCTGCCAGGCTCCATCATACGAAAACCCGGTTTCCCTGCAATATTTTTCAATCGCGTTGCTCAGGTAAACCAGCACATTTTCTCTTTTCGTGGAAAAGTAAATCAGCGGAAGCCCGTGATTGGATATGCGCGGCTCCAGACGCGTGATGCCGCATACCGGCGACGCATGATAGTACATGGCCTTTTCCTCCTGATCTGCATTTTTTGCCAAATATCTCCGTTTTTCCGATTCAGAATCACCAGCCCGCTTTCCCGCGTGCGGACGGCCAGCTCGGTGCGGTTCCTAAAGCCGGTCTTTTCCAGCATGTTGAGGATGTGCGTCTTGACCGTCGCCACGGACATGTGCAGCCGCTCGGCAATCTCCTGATTGGTATCGCCGCCGGTCATTTCGCGCAGCACCTCCAGCTCGCGTTCGGTGAATTCGTGGCTGCTGGCCAGCCCCAGCTGAAGCTCCGGCGTCGCGTCCGGATAGACGGATTCCCCCGCCATTGCACGCTCCATCACATCCAGCAGACTTTCGCGCTGCTCCTCCTTGTACCAGAAGCTCTCCACGCCGATCTCCCGCGCGCGGCTCAGATAGGAGCATTCTGGCATGGAGGTCACGATGATGATTTTGATCTGCGGAAAGGCGCGCTTGATCCGCGCCGCCGCGTCCAGCCCGCTCTCGCCGCCGCGCGTTACCACGTCCATCAGGATCAGATCCACGGGAAAGCGCAGGCAGTACACATCCGCCAGCGCGGCGTTGTCGATCGAAAGCGCCGTCTCGAAATGCTCGGAGGCCTGAATCCGCAGCTCGAACAGCTCGCGGGGCATGGTCTGATCCTCGACGATCATGACTTTGTATTTCATGGAATTTCCTGCCTTTCTCCGGGCAATGTCAGCGCCAGCTCAAAGCGCGGGGCATGGAAAACCTCCATTGCGCCGCCTGCGGCTTCTGTCCGGGCGCGCAGCGCGGTCAGCCCGCTGCCCTCGACGATGGGGCCGGAGGGGGCGTCGCCGTCGTTGAGGTAGCGGACGCGCCAGCGCCGCGCCGCTCGATGGTCACGCCGATGGCCTGCGCCGCCTGGGCAAGCTGTTCAAAGGCGTCCGCGCGCTGTTCGCCGGCGTATTTGCCCAGCAGGAGCCGGACATTCTGCCGCCACGCGGCGCAAACGCTGTCCGCGTCGCCCAGCGTGCCGGAGAGGAACTGCCGGGTCTGCAAAAGCGCACGGCCGATCTCGTCGTGAACGCGCGTCTTGGCGCGCAGGATTTCCTTTTCTCTCGTGACCTCCTGCGCCTCCTGCCCGTACTGCCGCAGCCTTCTGTTCATGGCTTGCAGGCGCAGGTTGTCCTCCTCCAGATTCCGCTGAAGCCGCGCCTCCTCGGTGATGTTTGTGCCGGTGATCTGATAAACGGTTCGCCCGTTCAGCTCCAGGCGCACCCGCGCGAAGCTCCACGTCTCGCCGTTTTCCAGCCTGACGAGCGGCTGCGGCTCAATCGCGCGCCAGAACTCATTTGCGTTGAGCAGCGCTCCCCCGGCGAGCTGGTGGCTCAGCTCGTCCATCTTGAGATTTGTCAGGCAGGGCCGGCCGTTTTCCCAGGCAAAGCTCAGCGCGCACAGCGTGCAGCCGCCCAGAAAAACACAGAGCGGCACCCATGCGTATCGCCTGCTTTCAGACACATGGCACTTGCAATAAACCATGATCCCGGTTGTCAGCAGCAGCCCAACCGTCCATGTCATGGCGAAATAGTACACTCAGCCGTGAGTATAATCCGCTTCCAGCGTCGCGGCCCCCGGCATGGCGCGAAAGGCCGCCTGGTGCCAATCGTTGGTCAGAACGCCGCCGATCAGCAGCGCCGCTGGAATGAACATCAGATACCATTTGCGAGAAAACGCGTCCTTCTCCCACCGGCCCAGCTGAAGCGCGGCGAACAGGCTGAACAGCGGCGCGAGGATCTGCGGCACATAATACAGATACCACAGGCAACGGGTTACGCCGTCGTCTCTGAAAAAGCGATCCTTGACCGCGCGCAGAAGCAGCCACAGCACGGCCATTGCGCAGCCCAGCAGCAGATACCGCCGCAGCGCGCGATGCAATATCCGCCGCGCAATGGAAAAACCCCACGCCATGGCCAGACCGATGTAGATCAGATTGGTCGCTAGAAAGCACATGGCGGACGGCAGCGGCGCGCTCACCCGATCTGCCGAAAAACGCCGGCAAGGATGAACAGCCCCAGCGCCAGACACAGCGCTAAAACAGAGCTTCGCTTTGCGGTCGCCATATATCCGCCCCGTTCATTTCCTGATATGCTATTACTATATCATACAGGCGATGGAAAAGCCAGTGTTTTCAAGGCAAAACGGGCGCAGAGAGCCATTCAGCCTTCCGTGCGCGATGCGAAACGATACCGGCTCAAAATGCATTTTCGGAAAAATATCCGGGAAGGCTCATGCGGCGAGGGCCTTTGAGCCGCCGTGGACAGGGCGCTTACGCCAGTTTTATGGGGAATTTCGTGAGGAAATCCATTGGCGATCTCACCATGCGGCTTGATTTCATGGGGCGGGAAAGGCAGGGCATCGAAGATCGGAAGGGACGCGATATAGCGCCGGATAAGCCGAACGTCCGCGACGATGAGGCCCCTTTCAAGGAAAGCAAGCCGTATGCACGCCCTTTATGGGACGCAAAGGCCATAGGCTTGAACCGCGCCGAAGGTCAACGCCCTGAGACGCTGGCCGGTATTAATGGCTGGCTCGAGACGGGCGAGATGCATGAAAGGAGCGCTTCGCGGACGCCTGACGCGGCGGCGCGCTGTAATGAAAGCCCCGCGTTTCGGGCAATGCTGGACGTCTATGCCGGATTGTCCGCGGACGCGCAGAACGCGCTTAAGCGGGCCGCCGTCCAGTTCGCAAAAGCTCTCGCGGCCCATCAGAGGCTGGAAACTGTCGCGTCCAATACATGACGCGGCGCTGTACTCTCTGGCCATGGCGCGCGTCTCCTGTTATCATATCCGCCGTTTGGCGTCAGTCACAGCATCGCACAATCAACCGCGATGTGCAATAGCGCAGACGATGTATCGGCGATGGGCGTGCTTTTTGTGCGAAGCATCTCCCTTCATAGATGAATCATTCGCGATGTGGTAACGCAAAAAGCCTTATGGCATATGCGATCTCAGAAAAGTGTACGCGATGTGTCAACATTTGAAAGGGAGCGATGATATTGGGACGAATCTCGGCGTATCTCAATGCCTTGAAGGACAAAAACAATCTCACGCAGCGGCAGCTCGCCGACATGACCGGTATCCCCGTCGGCACTCTGCCGCGCTATTTCGGCGCCCTGGACGACGATGCGGCCAATTTCGAGGTTGTGAGCAAGCTGGTCGTTGCCATGCATGGCAGCCTCGACGAGCTGGCCGGGATCCCGCTCAGGCAGGCCGAGCATGACGAATCGGCGTACAAAGCGGTCGTCGCCGGTCTTGAAGCGCGGCTCGACGAAAAGAATGACCGCATCCGGCATCGCGCCGAGCTGCTTGACGATGAGCAGCAGCGTTCCGAGCGTGAAACGCGCCGTGCCAACCGCGCGACGCTCATCGCCTGTATCATCGGCGCGCCGCCCTACGAATCTCCGGCCAAACGCGAAAGCAGCTGAAGGACGTGAAGCGCGGGGGACTGCGCGCTTATTGCGGCTGGCGTCGCAATGCGCAGAGCTTCCCGCCGCCGCAGATTCCACGCGCGAAGGCCGTCGATATCTGCCCGGTCTACGCCTCTGCCCGCGTTCGGCGAGCGCAATCGCGCGCCATATCATCCGTGGAGGGGCGGCGATCGCGTTTGCCGCGGCGGCTATGCGCGGCCTGCAATGGGGCGATCCCGAGCGAATGGCGCGTATCGTCCACGGGCGGCATCGACTAAAAGGCAGGGGATAAGGCCGGTCAGCTTAAAATGACAGCATCAAACCGCGTCGTTCCTCCGCCGGACGCGCTGAACGGCTTTCGCGGTCTGTCCGGCCTCTCCAAACGGAGGGGCGGCTCTGGTGCGGACGGCTGATTGACTGCGGCGGCGATCCGTGCGCAGTCTTTGCACCTTTATGCCGGACGTATTGGACATGCTTTCGAGAGAGTCGCACGGGACTCGGCCGCCCGGAAGGACGCCGCAGTTCGAGCGCTGCGAATTGGGGGTCGGACGCCGCTTGGAAATATAAAAAAGCCTTGAGGTCGCAATGATTTCAAGGCTATTCGTGTATCCGGATCGACATGAGCCAGCATAATCACACTGAGCCTTTGCGCGCCCCTCAAATAACGCTCCCTGTTATATATTGGCTCCCCAATCATGCAATAACAGGCGCCATCGAGGGCAAAAATCCCGGCTCCTCGCCGGGGAAAGCGGGTTCAAAGCCTCTCATCAGCGCCTTCAGGCAGTCGAGCGAAACGAAAGGTTATACGCGAAAATCGCCTTTCGATGTACAATAAAGCTGTTCGGGCCTATTGCGCAAAGAAGGGCGAAAGAGATGGCAAATCAAACGAATAGCCTGGCGCATACCGAGGGGGTGCGCGGGTATCACATCACGCTTTCTCCAAAGTATCGGCGGCAAATAGTCCATAACCAGTACCGCGCGGATATGGGGGATAATCGGAACTCTGTGTAAGGACAAGGGCGTAGAAATGGTTATGGCGCGTTTCCCATCGGCTATGCAGGCCCGGACGGCGAAAAAAGGCCGGCGCGGTTCTCAAGGCCTATTTTGGAAATGACCCCTGTGGCTTTCGATGACGCTCGTGAGGATGCCGAAAATCGCGGGAACGTCCATTTTCAATAGCGATCATCGCGCAGCGCCCAGGTATACAAAAAAGGCCTAACCGGCTCCCATAAGCGGAGGCGGTCAGGCCGGGCTGTATGCGTCTGACATTTGCGGCGGCAGGGGGAAGCGGTACAGCCGCCGGGCCGCACGCGCGAAACGGTCTGGAGGCAAACTCAGTTTGCTTAGAGGAGCTTGCTGAGGAAGTCTTTGGTGCGCTGGTTCTGGGGATTGGAGAAGATCTGCTGGGGCGTGCCCTCCTCGATGATGCGGCCGTCGTCCATGAACATCACGCGGTCGCTGACCTCGCGGGCAAAGCCCATCTCGTGGGTGACGACCACCATCGTCATGCCCTCGGCCGCCAGATCCTTCATGACCTGCAATACCTCGCCGACCATCTCGGGATCGAGCGCCGAGGTCGGCTCGTCAAAGAGCATGACCTCGGGATTCATTGCCAGCGCGCGGACGATCGCAATGCGCTGCTTCTGGCCGCCGGACAGCTGCGAGGGATAGGCGTTCGCCTTTTCCAGCAGGCCGACGCGCTTGAGCAGCTCCGCGGCGCGCGCTTCGGCTTCCTTTTTAGACATCAGCTTGTGGTGAACGGGCGCGAGGGTGATGTTCTGCATGATGGTCTTGTGCGGGAAGAGATTGAACTGCTGGAACACCATGCCCATGCGGCGGCGCATCTGATTGATGTCGCAGTCCTTCGAGGTGATGTCCACGCCGTCAAAGAATATGTGGCCGCCCGTCGGCTCCTCGAGCCGGTTCAGACAGCGCAGAAAGGTTGACTTGCCGCTGCCCGACGGGCCGATGACGACCAGCTTTTCGCCCTGCTTGATTTCCGCATCGACGCCGTTCAGGGCGCGCACCGTACCCTGGCCGAAATGCTTTTCAAGGCCCTTGACCTCGATGAGAGTTTTAGTGGTCACTGTTGCGCAGCCTCCTTTCGAGTTTGCCGACCAGCCACGAGAAGAACATGACCATGACGAGATAAATCAGCGCCACGGCAATCAGCGGCATGAACGGGGAATAGGTCACGCCGCGGATGATGTCGCCGCCCTTGGTCAGATCCTTCACCGCCACATAGCCCGAGACGGAGGTTTCCTTGAGCAGCGCGATGAACTCGTTGGCCAGCGAGGGCAGCACGTTCTTGATCGCCTGCGGAATGACGATCAGCCACATCGTCTGCACATAGTTGAAGCCCAGGCTGCGGCCGGCCTCAAACTGGCCGTTGTCCACGCTCATGATGCCCGAGCGGACGATCTCCGCCACATAGGCGGCGGAATTCAGACCGAAGGAAATCGCCGCGATCGCCACGCCGTTTCGGGAAGAGGAAAATATGACGTAATAGCAGATCATCAGCTGGATGACCACAGGCGTGCCGCGAATGACCGTCAGATAGACGCGGCAGAACTTATCGACGATGTTCAGCAGCGTGCGCCCCAGACCCTTGCGCATCGAGGGCAGGACGCGGTCGCTCGTGGAGCGGACGATGGCGATCAGCGTGCCCAGCGCAATGCCGATCAGACAGGCGAAGAGCGTAATGCGCAGCGTGTTGCCCAGGCCCGTCAACAGATACTGCCAGCGATCCTTCTGAATGAAGTTGAGATCGAATTGCAGCTTCAGGTTCTCAAACCATTCCGACAATGAAATCCCTCCTGTAACACACGAACAGGGAACGAACGAACGTCGTTCCCTGATCCGCGCAAATGTCAGTCAAATCGAGGATTATTCAGCCTTATCCTCGGCGGCGCCGCTGGGAATGTACTTCTCGATGATCGCGGGGATGGTGCCGTCCTCGGTCAGAGCGGTCAGCGCCTCGTTCAGCTTGGCGAGCAGCTCGTCGTTGCCCTTGGCCACAGCGATGGCGTACTCTTCCTTGACGTACTCGGTGTCCAGAATGGTCAGACCCTCATTGGCCGCAACGAACGCCTTGGCGGGCTCGTTGTCGATGATCACGCAGTCGATCTTGCCGGTCAGAAGCGCCTGCACGGCGTCGGCGCCGGTGTTGAAGCGCTCGACGGTGCCCAGACCCGCGCCCTCAATGTCGTCGGTGCTGTAGATGTCGCCGGTCGTGGCGGTCTGCACGCCGATGGCGTGGTTCGCGCCCTCGGCGAAGAGATCATCCACAGAGGCAATGGCGGAGCCTTCCTTGACGATGACCACCTGAACGCCGGTGGCGTAGGTGTTGGAGAAATCGACGTTGACCAGGCGATCCTCGGTCACGGTCATGCCGGCCATGCCCAGATCGGCCTTGCCGCCCTGAAGGGCGGGGATGATGGCGTTGAAATCGATATCGTCGATCACGCCCTCATAGCCCAGATAGTCGCAGATGGCGTAGAAGATCTCGGCGTCGATGCCGACGATCTTGTCCTCGCCGTCGATCATCTCGTGATACTCGTAGGGCGGGAACGCGGCGTTGGTGGCCATGGTCAGCGTGGGCTTGTCCTCGGCGAAGGCCGCGACGCAGGTGAGAGACAGCGCGAGAACCAGAATCAGAGCAAAAATCTTCTTCATGATGAAATACCCCTTTCGTGTCATTGACAAAGCCGCTTTTGCAGCTCCTTTATGCTGTGAGATTATACGCCATATTCGCGGAAAATGCAACGGTATACGCGATATTTAACCGAAATATCGTTTAAGTATACATTTATGCAGCCGACTTGCAAAAACGGCGCGCTCATCAGAGACACACGACGAGCAGATAGGCGACATAGATGGCGATCAGCACGACGCCCTGCCAGCGGCGGAAGCGCTGCGAAATCAGCGCGGGGATGAGCGCGATCATGGTGACGGCGAGACACACCGGCATATCGATGCGGACGGTCGCGGGCGAAACGTGGAGCGTGCCGCCGGAAATGAGCGAGCAGACGGGCAAAATCAGCGCGGTATCGATCAGATTCGCGCCGATGACGTTGCCCACGGACAGCGAGGCTTCCTTCTTGACGATCGAGGTGATGGCGGTGACCAGCTCGGGCAGCGAGGTGCCGATGGCCACGGCGGTCAGCGCGATGACGTTTTCCGGAACGCCCAGCCGCTGGGCGAGCAGCGTGCCGTTGTCCACCAGCAGATTCGAGCCGATCACGATGCCTGCCGCGCCGAGGACGAAGAGCAGGATGTGGCGCAGCACGGTTTCGCGGGTGGGCTTTTCGGGCTTGGAGACGGTCTCGTTTTCGCTGCTCTTTTTGGCGGCTCTCACGTTCTCCCAGATGAACACGGCAAAGACGACGAACATGATTACGCCGCGCGCCATGGGGAGGGTGCCGTCGCTGCACAGCAGCCACAGCAGCGCGACCGTGCTCATCAGCAGCACGCTCTTGAACAGATAGTCCTTTCGCTTGAGGGCCGAGGGCAGAAAGACCATGCTCAGCGCCATGATGAGCCCCGTGTTGGCCGTGACCGAGCCGATGGCGTTGCCGATGGCCATGTCGGCCTGTCCCTTCGAGGCGGCGATGCAGCTGACGAACAGCTCGGGCAGCGTCGTGGCCAGCGAGACGATGGTCGCGCCGACGATGAAGCGCGGTATGCCGGACACCTCCGCGATCCAGCCGGCGGCGTCCACGAACCAGTCGCCGCCCTTGATGATGAACACAAGACCGAGAATGAACAGCAGAATGATGACGGGCAGGGATTCCACAAAAACCTCTCCTCTCGATGGGCGGCGCGCAGTATAAAAAAAGAGCTCATGTACGCCGGCTGAACCGCTTCTGGATGCGCCGGGCACATAAGTCTCGTTCTTTCAGGCCTGCCAGACCGCGGGGGCGGTCAGGATGTTGACAGGCCACGCGCCTGCGCGCGCAAACTACTCCCTTATATGGACAATAGCATAGCGCAAAAGCGCGAGTTAGTCAAGTGAAAATTGCCTTGAATTTCGGTTTTTCTGCGCCTTTTCCCATACAAAGGCAATATAGTTCTTGCATGAGGGGCAAAATCCATTTATAATAGGTAGAAGGAACGCGGCAAAGCGGCGCTTCCCGAAAAAGCATTGGAGAATTAGCAAAGAATGATCACCGGCGGACTGTATTTGACGGCCTTTGAACTGTGCGGCGTGCTGATTGCGGCGCGCCTGATGAAAAGACACGGCTTTATGACGCGGCTCTGGCTCGGCCTGACGCTGGGCTGCGCGATGCTCATGTGGTTTCCCTCGCTGTTTGCGTTTGCATTCGGCTTTACAATGCGCGCGCAGATGTGCGCCCTTGCGCTGGCCGTGGCGCTGGCGATTCCTGCGGCGGTTTTGCTGCGGCGGCGGCCCGAGGCGGCGCGGTGCGCATCGGATGAAGAGCCGCCGCGCAGGCTGCTGCTTTTCACGGCGCTGCCTGTGTTTCTCGTCATGACGTTCATGCTGTGCACGCACACTCTGAGAGAGCAGGGCGGCGCGCTCTATACCGGCCAGTCGACCTACGGCGACATGAACCTTCATCTGGGCATCGTCACCGGCCTTGTGGACGCGGCCTATCCGCCGGAATACACGCTTTTGCCCGGCACGCTGCTGGGCTATCCCTTCCTGACCGACGCGATGTCGGCTTCGCTCTACATGACCGGGATGCCGCTTCGGCAGGCGTTTCTCATACCGGGCGTGCTGATGAGCGCGCTGGCGCCGTGGGGCTTTGTGATGCTGGCGTGGGAGATGACGAAATCAAAGCGCGCCGTGGCGCTGGCCGCTGCGCTGATGTTCTTAAACGGCGGCTTCGGCTTTGCGTATATATTCGATCTGGCGGGGAAAGACCCTTCGCGGCTCACCGAGATGATGACGGGCTTTTACAAGGCGCCGGCCAATCTGGTGGATGACAATGTCCGCTGGGTCAATGTGCTGGTGGACATGATGCTGCCCCAGAGAACGCTCCTGGGCGGCTGGACGCTGCTCATACCGGCACTGTGGCTGCTCGTGCGCGCCGTGAAGGAGCAGAGCCTGCCGAAATTCGTCTCTCTGGGCGTGTGGGCAGGCGCGATGCCCATGGTGCATACGCACTCGTTCATGGCGCTGGGGCTGCTCAGCGCGGGCGCGCTGCTCTATGCGCTCATTAAGGCGAATAA
>SFOF01000124.1 GCA_004552515.1 Clostridiales bacterium | reverse complement strand
GCCGCTTGAACTGAGACACTTCATGCAGTTGTCGCAGATTTTGTTGGGATCCAGATCGCAGCGCTCACATTCGCCACATTCGTCGCACCATTTGCTTTCATCAAGCACGCATCGACGTTTTTCCATGGAATCGTCAGCCGCCTTTCATTGCTTCAAATGTTAAATCGACCGTTTTTCTGATTGTTTATTTGACGCTACCGCTTTGTCATGGTATACTAGTATCAGATGGAGGTGCCGTAGTATCATGAGAATGCCCAGAGAAGAAAGCCAGGCGAAAATCCTCGCCTTTATTCGTGAAGAAATGCAAAGCAAGGGTTATCCCCCGTCCGTTCGTGAAATCTGCAAGGCCGTCGGTTTCAAATCGACCTCTTCCGTTCACGCCCATTTGCAGCAGCTCGAAAAGAGCGGCGCTCTTCACAGAGACGCGGCCAAGCCGCGCGCCCTTGAGCTGTCCGATTATCCGAAGGGACGTCTCGTGCCGCTGGTTGGCAAGGTGACGGCTGGCGTTCCGATACTGGCCCAGCAGAATATCGAGGAAGAACTGCTGCTGCCGGCGAGTATGCTCAACACCAGCGACGAGGTGTTCGCGCTGCGCGTTGAAGGCGAAAGCATGATCGAGGCCGGAATCCTCAGCGGCGACACCGTGATTGTGCGCGCGCAGAGGGACGCTGAAAATGGCCAGATCGTCGTGGCCATGATCGACGACGAAGCCACGGTGAAGCGCATATTCTATGAGCCGCATCGCGTGCGCCTTCAGCCTGAAAATTCTTCCATGGATCCCATTTACGCCGACGAGGTGACAGTGCTGGGCCGCGTCATCGCCCTGTTCCGCGAATTCTGATCGCGCTCCCCTGCCTCAGCTTGATTTTTCCAGCCTGTATTCCGTTGAAGATCGGAATACAGGCTGGCTTTTTATGTCGGATCAGAGCGTGATCAGCTTGCGGTCAAGCATGGTTTGCAGCGCGCCCTCAAGGCCGCAGCGACCATGCGTATAGGTCAGCGCGCCCTGCATATAGACAATGTACGGCTCGCGTACGGGTGCGTCGGCACTCAGCTCGATGGACGCGCCGGCCACAAACGTTCCGGCTGCCATGATCACCTTGTCCTGATAGCCGGGCATAGCCCACGGCTCGGGCACGGCATCGCTGTCCACCGGCGAATTGGCCTGAATCCCCTGAATGAAGGCGATCAGTTTCTCCGCGTCGCCGAAGCGAATGGCCTGAATGATGTCCGTGCGATGCTCGTCATGGCGCGGATTGACGTCAAAGCCCAGCTTTTCAAAGACGGCGGCGGTCAGTATGGCCGTCTTGATGGCCTGCATGACGACGTGCGGCGCCTCGAACAGTCCCTGATAGAACGGCTGATAGCTGCCGGCATAGGAGCCGACCTCCGCGCCGATGCCCGGAGAGGTCAGCCGGTAGGACACCAGCTCGACCAGATCCCTGCGCCCCGCGACATAGCCGCCCGTCGGAGCCAGTCCGCCGCCGGGGTTCTTGATCATCGAGCCGGCCATAATGTCCGCGCCCACAGCGCCCGGCTCTTCCATATCGGAAAACTCGCCGTAGCAGTTGTCCACCATGACCACCGCGTCCGGCCTGACCGCATGGATAAGCGCCGAGGCCTCTCGAATCTGTTCGATCGAGAGCGACGGCCGCCACGCATAGCCGCGGGAGCGCTGGATTTCCACGAGGCGGATGGACGGATCGCTTTCCAGCGCCGCCCTGATGGCTTCAAGATCGAGCTGACCGTTCGGAAGCACGTCGATCTGGCTGTATTTCACGCCGTAATCGGCCAGAGAGCCGCGTCCCGCCTCGCCGGTCAGGCCGATGACCTCTTCCAGCGTGTCATAGGGCTTGCCGCTGGCGGCCAGCAGCGTATCGCCGGAGCGCAGCACGCCGTACAGGCACAGCGCCAGCGCGTGGGTGCCGGAGGTGATCTGCGGGCGCACAATTGCGTCCTCGCAGCCCAGCAGCTCGGCGAATATCGCGGAGAGCGTGTCGCGGCCAATGTCGTCGTAGCCATAGCCTGTGGTCGGCGCAAAATGGCGCGCCGAAACGCGGTGCTTCTGGAAAGCGGCCAGCACGCGGCGCGTGTTATGGCGCTCAATGCGATCCAAACGAGCAAAGCTCTCGGCGCAGTCGCGCTCAGCCGCGTCCACCAGTCGTTCAATTTTCGGATCAATGGTTGTCATTTTCAATATCTCCCATCATAATTTGCACAATATCGTCGGTTGTTCTGTTTTGTACGTCGATGAAGCGCGCGCGGCCGTCGCGGCGCAGCCAGGTAAGCTGCCGCTTGGCATAGTGCCGCGATCCAAGTTTGATTTCGTCAACGGCCTCGCTCATATCGCATTTTCCCTCGAGCGCCATGACGATTTCCTTATAGCCCAGCGCCTGCATGGCGGTTGAATCGGCGCTCAGGCCGTTTTCGAGCAGCCGCTTCACCTCGTCTGCAAGACCGCAGGTCATCATCTGATCGACGCGCCGATCAATGCGATCGTAGAGCACATCGCGCGGCCAGTTGAGCGCGAAGAACGTCACGTCATAATCGCCCTCGCGCTGCCGATCGAGTGCCATCTGCTCGGTCATTGTACGGCCGGTTAATCTGTAGATTTCTATGGCGCGCACGACGCGGCGCACATCGTTGGGATGAAGCCGCCGCGCCGATTCGGGATCGATCTCCTTCAGCATGGCATGAAGAGCTTCCTTGCCGTTTTCCCGCTGAGAAAGGGCGTTCAGCTCGTCGCGCAGCGCGGAATCGGACGGCAGCGCAAAATCCATAGGCCGGGTGAGCGCGTCGATATACAGCCCCGTTCCACCGCACAGCACGGGCCGTTTGCCGCGGCTGAGAATATCTCTGACGCAGGCGGCGGCGTCCTCCTTGAAGCGGGACGCCGAATAGCTCTCGCCGGGATCGATTATGTCGATCATATGATGCGGAATACCGCGGCGCTCTTCCGGCGTGGGCTTGGCCGTGCCGACGTCCATGCCGCGATAGATCTGCATGGAATCGCACGAGACGACCTCACCGCCGATTTCTTCACAGAGTCTGACGGCGGCGGCCGTTTTTCCGGAAGCCGTCGCGCCGCCAATGACAATCAGATGCGGTTTTTGCATATAAAAACGTCCTTTTCAACGCTAGTTGCGGCGGAACATATGGTCAACCTCGCCGCGCTTGAACGTCTTGATGATCGGGCGGCCATGCGGGCAGTTGGGCGGCGCGCTGGTGGTCAGCATATCGCTGATCAGCGCGCGGATTTCCGCGTCGCTCAGATGATCGCCCGCCTTGACGGCGCGTTTGCAGGAAGCCGTTATGACCTCGCCGCGCCGCCGGTCGATCGTGGCGCTCCTGAGCTGATCGAGCCGGTCGATCAAATCAGCGAAAAGCGGCTTCAGCTCCGCCTGTCCCAGCACATACGGCACGGTGCGCACTTGAATGTCGCGCTCGCCGAACGGCTCGATTTCATAGCCCGCCTCCAGCAGGAGCGCCTGATTGTCCATCAGTATGCTGCGATCGCGCGCCGAAACGTTCATGATAATCGGCGCGACGAGCGGCTGCATGATCGTGCCGCCCTCCAGCGCCTTGCGGAAGCGCTCGTAGAGTATGCGCTCATGCGCCGCGTGCTGGTCGATGAGGACCAGCGTCTCGTCCATTTCCGCAATGATATAGGTGTTGTCAAATACGCCGATGACGCGTATTTCCGCGTTATCCACAGCTTTTTTGGGGAGCGTTTCAGAACGCGTCGGCGGCTCGAGCGTATTGGCAGCTGGCTTCGGCCCGTTTTCAGATTCCTGACTGACGAACCTGATCTCGGGCGGCATGACGAGCCGTTGCGCTGCGGGCGGCGGCGCTTCCCTGAAGCTGAGAACGCGCGGCATTGCAGAAGGCGTCTGTACGGCGGCCATATCCGGCGTGCGCTCTGCCCTCTCCCCGATTTCCGGTGCGGGCGGCGGTACGGTTTCCTCGCGGTGTGCGGACGGAGAAACGCGAATGATCGGCGGAGACAGCGGATCGTCCGCCGCGCCGCTGAACACGGTGGTCTGCTCGGGTGCGGTGATTTTGATGACAGGCCGGTCGTTGAGCGGCGCTGTCTCGCGGACAATGGCCTCTGGATCGAGAATTTTCGTGCCGCAGCAGGCGCGCGTCAGCATCATCTCGGCCTTCTGGCGAATGTCCGCCTCGTCACGGAAGCGCACCTCCAGCTTGCTGGGATGCACGTTAACGTCCACGGCAGTCGGCGGCAGACGCAGCGAAAGCGCGCACATCGGATATTGCCCGATCATGACGCGGCTGCGCACGGCCACCTCGAGCGCCTGAGCG
Organism: Clostridiales bacterium; assembly: GCA_004552515.1. Taxonomy (GTDB): domain Bacteria; phylum Bacillota; class Clostridia; order Christensenellales; family Aristaeellaceae; genus Firm-10. The sequence continues at coordinate 2,353 of SFOF01000124.1, read as the reverse complement.
ATGAGCGGCGCGCGGACGGTGCGGCCATTGATAAAGAAAAATTCCTGCGAACGGTTGGCGCGCGCCAGCTCGTCCAGACCGATCAGTCCGCTGATTCTGAGGCTGCCCTCCGTTTCGTCCACCAGCAGCATCTTCTGCGCTGTCTCGCGGCCGTATATGGCCAGCGCGGCATGACGAATACCGCCGTCGCCGTAGCTGTGATAAACGGTGCGGCCGTTGCTGATGAAGCGCATGGACGTGCCGGGGTTGCCCAGTATGAGCCGCGCGATCATATCGGCGATCACGCCCGCCTCAGTGGTTGGCTTTTTGAGGAAGCCGCGCCGCACGGGCGTATTGAAGAACAGGTCGCGCACGACGATGGTCGTTCCCTCCGGGCACCCCGCCTCGGACACGTCCATAATGCGGCCGCCCTCGATTTGCAGCTTCAGTCCGGAATCGCGGCCTTTCTGGCGTGTGGTCATCGTAACGCGCGCCACCGCCGCGATGGACGGCAGCGCCTCGCCGCGGAAGCCCAGCGTCACAATGTCGCTCAGGCTGTCTCCGGACGCGATTTTTGACGTGGCGTGGTTTTCAAACGCGATGCGCGCGTCCTCGGGCGCGATGCCGCAGCCATTGTCGGTCACGCGCAGATAATCTATGCCGCCGTCTTTGATCTCGACGGTGATCGCCGTCGCGCCGGCGTCGAGCGAATTTTCAATCAGTTCCTTGGCGATGGAGGACGGACGCTCGACAACTTCGCCGGCGGCAATCCGCCCCACGGTCGCCGCATCCAGAACGCGGATGGGCATGGGTTATATCCTCCTTGCCTTTTCGACGATTTTGAAAAGGCTGTTCATGGCGTCTATCGGCGACATGGCCATGACGTCCAGCGCGCGGATCTCCTCGATCAGTTCCATGGGCTTGAAGTCGGCCAGTTCGACCTGCTTTGCGCCCTCCTTTTTGTTTGCGAGGATTGTCTGGCCGATGTTGCCTTCCTTTTCGTCCTTGACCTCGAGCCGCGCCATGATCTGCCGGGCGCGCTTAACCAGCGAATCAGGCAGCCCCGCCAGCGCGGCCACGGCCACGCCATAGCTGTGATCCGCGCCGCCCCGCACGATTTTGCGCAGGAAAATGACCTCGCTGCCGCGCTCAACCGCCGTAATGCGATAGTTGACCACGCCGTCCAGCGAGCCTTCCAGCTCGGACAGCTCGTGATAATGCGTGGCGAACAGCGTCCGCGCGCCGCACTTTTTCGGATCGGCGATGTATTCCACTGCCGACCAGGCGATGGACAGCCCGTCGAACGTGCTCGTGCCGCGGCCAATTTCGTCGAGTATGATCAGGCTGCGGGACGTGGCGCTGCGCAGAATGTTGGACAGTTCGCTCATCTCGACCATGAACGTCGATTGACCGCCGTACAGGTCGTCCGACGCGCCGATGCGGGTGAATATGCGGTCTGTGATCGGAATGTTGGCCGAATCTGCCGGCACAAAGCCGCCCATGTGCGCCATGAGCACGATCAGCGCCACCTGCCGCATATAGGTGCTCTTGCCGGCCATATTCGGGCCGGTGATGATCATCACGCGGTCTTTGTCGGAGAGCGCCGTGTCGTTGGGCACGAACGCGTCGTGCCCCAGCGCCTTTTCGACGACGGGATGACGGCCGCCCTCGATTTCGAGCCGCCCCTCCTCGTTGATATTGGGGCGCACATAATTGTTATCGACCGCCACCTCGGCCAGCGCCAGCAGCACGTCGATTTCTTTCAGGCCCTTCGAAAGGCGCGAAAGCCGCGTCAGCGCCGCGTCCAGCGTCTCGCGGATCTTCAGGAAAAGCTGGTATTCGAGGCGCGTGGCACTCTCCTCTGCGCCCAGGATCTTCTTTTCGAGGTCTTTTAGCTCGTCGGTGACAAAGCGCTCGCAGGCGGCCAGCGTCTGCTTGCGGACATAGCGCGCCGGCACCAGATCATAAAACGACTTGGTGACCTCGATATAAAAGCCGAAAACGCGGTTGAAGCCGATCTTGAGGTTCTTAATGCCGGTGGCCTCCCGCTCCTGCGCCTCCAGATTGGTGAGCCACGCCTTGCCGTTGGTCGAGGCCGAGCGGTATTCGTCCAGCTCGTTGCTGTAGCCGTCCCTGATGATACCGCCTTCCTTGACGGAAAGCGGCGCGTCGGGACTGATGGCCTTTTCGAGCAGCTCGGTGAGATCGGTCATCGGATCGAGCATGGCGTAAAGCTCGTCAAGGCGCGCAACGCCGGTGCTTTTCAGCTTTTCCGCGATGGGCGGCACGGCCTTGAGCGAGGCCAGCAGCGCCAGGCAGTCGCGCGCGTTGACAGTCGCGTAGGCGATGCGGCTGAGCAGGCGCTCCACGTCGT
>SFOF01000123.1 GCA_004552515.1 Clostridiales bacterium | reverse complement strand
ATTCTTCGAAACGCTTTCATAGCTCACCCCGCTGACAGCGTAAAATACCGTTTTGTTCGTACATTGCCAATTATATACTCTCTAATATCATTTGTCAAGGGGTTGCCATCCTTTCTCTTATGTATTTTCTATTTTATATTGCTAACAAATAGGGTTTTCAGTGTCCATTTTTGCCCTCCATTTGGCCACTGCTTCGCGGCGTTTTTTCGCTAATAATATACCGCGGCCTGTCCTTCACCTCCAGATAAATCTTGCCGACGTACTCGCCGATCACCCCCATGAACAGCGACTGTATGCCGCCCATCAGCAGCACGATGCACGCCGTGCTCGCCCAGCCCGGCACCGCGTGGCCGCACAGCGCCGTCGCCACCGACCACACTATGCCGATCAGGCTCAGCAGGAAAAAGAACACCCCCGCCCCCGCGATCATCCGCATGGGCTTGATGGACATGCTGCTGATCCCATCGAACGCCAGCGCCAGCATCTTGCCCAGCGGATAGTGGCTCTTGCCCGCCAGCCGCTCGTGCCGCTCATAGCCCACGCTGGTGCTCTTGAAGCCGATCAGCGGCGCCATGCCGCGCAGATACAGGTTCACCTCCCGGAATTTGGCCAGCTCCTCCAGCGCGCGGCGGCTCATCAGCCGGTAATCCGCATGGTTATAGACCACATCGACCCCCATGAAGCGCAATAATTTGTAGAAACTCTCCGCGCTCAGGCGCTTGAAGGCCGTGTCGGTCGCCCGGCTGGTGCGCACGCCGTACACGATCTCGCAGCCGTCGTGATACGCGTCCACCATGGCCTCCATGGCGTGGATGTCGTCCTGCCCGTCGCAGTCGATGCTGATTGATATGTCGCAGCTGTCCTTCGCCTCCATCAGCCCCGCGAAAACGGCGTTCTGATGCCCGCGGTTGCGGCTCTGCCGAATGCCCAGATAGTGCTCGTCCCGCGCCGCCAGATCGCAAATGATGCGCCATGTGCCGTCGCGGCTGCCGTCGTCCACGAACAGCACGCGGCTGTCCGGGCTGATCTTGCCCCTGCCGCTCAATTCCCTGATCTCGTCAAGAAACAGGCCGCTCGTCCTGGGCAGCACCTCCTCCTCGTTGTAGCAGGGCACGACGATATAGAGAACCGGTTGCTTCATCATGGGTTTCACCTCACAAATCCGTATTATTTATTCATTCCATTCAGCGCATATGCGTATGTCGCAATTTTGTAACAACTGTCATATTTTTCGTCTAGACGAAATTTTGGAAATTTTTGGATCGATTACGCACTTGCGTTAATTTTTGTGATCAGGCTGCTTCAGCGCTCCTCGAAGCGCAGCGTGGCGGTCATTCCGTTCCCGCCCGCCGTCGTTTCGGGAAATATATTGCGCGCCAGATCGATAAATTCCTCGGGATCGTTCAGCGACGGGCTGTAATGCGTCAGCCACATCGCCCTGGGCCGCGCCTCCCGCGCCAGCGCCGCCGCCTCTTCAAAGGTCATGTGCATATTTTCGATCGCCTTGTCCTGCTTGGCCGGATCGCCGTACATTCCCTCGCAGATGAACAGGTCGGCGTTTTTCGCGTTTTCGGCGATCGCGGGCACGGGGCGGCTGTCGGTGCAGTAGGTCACCTTCAGCCCCGCGCGCGCAGGGCCGAGCACATCGGCGGGATAGTAGGTCTTTTCGCCGTCGGTCACCGTCTCGCCCTGTTGGAGTTTCTTCCAATGTATACGCGGTATCGCCGCCGCCCGCGCGGGATCGAATTTTCCCGCGCGCGGAATCTCCAGCGCATAGCCGTAGCAGGGCATCCCATGCGACACGCGGAACGCCCTGAGCGTGCAGCCGTTCCACTCAAGCGCTTCCTCCGCGCCGGAAACCACCCTGAACTCGATCGGGAACGGCACCTCCGGCGCAATCGAACGCAGCGCCGCCACCGTCTCGGGCAATCGCGCCGGGCCGATCATGGTCAGCGGCTCCGTGCGCCCGGAATGGCCCATTGAGAGCAGCAGCCCCGGCAGGCCGCCGATGTGGTCGGCGTGCAGATGCGTGATCGCGATCGTGTCGATGGCCTTCATGCCCCAGCCCTTTTCGCGGATGGCGATCTGTGTGCCCTCGCCGCAATCGATGAGCAGGCTTCTGCCGTTATAGCGCAGCATGAGCGCCGTCAGCCAGCGGCCGGGCAGGGGCATCATGCCGCCGCACCCCAGCAGGCAAACGTCCAGCATCGCTCTTTCCTCCCCTCATTCGAACCACGTCATGTCGGAATTGACGTAATCGCCGATGTCATGCATCTGCGCGACGATGTATTCGCCCCATGTCGAGCCGGTCGTCTCGTTGAACGCCGCAACGAACTGCTCAATCGACGCGATGCGCCCCGCATTCCCGCTCACATAGCGCCCCAGCGCCTCGAGGAATGTCTCGCGGCCAACCATCGCGCGCAGCTCGTGCATCACGGCCATGCCGCGATCGATCACCACCAGCTCGTATTCGCCGTAGTCGGTGAATCGGCTGGCATGGCTGTCCACCACAAGCCCGCCCGGCAGCGTGATTTGCAGCGCGTCGAGCACCTCGGCGTTGAGCCGCTTCAGATAGCCGTTATAGCCCTCGCGCTCCTCATAGTACAATAGCGAAAAGTAGTGCGACAGCGTGTCGTTCATCCACGGCTCGTTTTCCGGATTGCTGCCCACCTCCCCGCCGAACCACTGCCGCGCGCACAGCACGCTCAGTTCCTCCTCCAGCGCGCCCCGCTTCGTCAGTCCGCACAGCGCGGACGGCACGAATATCACGCCCGAGCGGCTCATGCCGTGCAGAAGATCGGTTTCCACAACGTCCAGCGTCTCATACGGATAGCCGCCCAGCCACCGCTCGTAGGTTTCGACGATGCGCGCGGCGTATTCGGCCATGGCGTTCGCCGTGAGAGCCGTGCTGGCCAGCGCGCGGACGGTCACGCCGGATTCGGTCGTCCTGACGCGCTCGTTCATGCGGCGGCTGAAGGCCAGCGCCAGATCACGCGCGCCCGCCGCCTCGATCGTCCATGTCACGCGGCCGTTCTCCGCCGTTTTGCCGGTGATCACGCCGCTCGAGGCCACGTCCCAGCCCGCGTCCAGCGTGAGCGAGAGCGCATAGTCGGCGGGGTCGCTCATCGCCGGATCAGCCGCAGCGCCCCAGCTGTTGAGCACAAAGCCGTCCATGGCCTGATCGTAAACCGCCGCCGTGGGATAAAAGCTGATCAGCCGGTAGCCCATCTCCTCATAGCCCAGCGCCCAGCGGTTGTCGCTCAATACAAGCGTAAACTCAAATTCGATCACAGCGCTTTCGCCGTCCTCCAGCGAACAGGCGACGCGCAGAAACTGCTCGTAATCGCCGCTGACCGCCCAGTCCGCCGCCGCGCCGTTCACGCTCACGCTTATAAAATCGACGCCCCCCGGGGCATAGCCAACCGGAAAGGCGTCGTTCCATTCGTCGTCGTCCACAGGCACGGCGTTTTCGCGCCTGAGCAGGTTTGCCCAGAGGTTGAACATCACATGATCCAGCGCCTTGCCCGCCGTGTTCGTGTAGGTCAGCTTCTCACGCACGCGCGCCGTGCCTGCCGTGAGGTTGGCCGTGACCGCCATCTCGTAGCGGTTCACGGCTTCCTCCTCGGCAAAGGCCTCGAAGATCGGCAGCACGGAGACCAGCGTGCCCGCAATCAGCAGGATCGCCAGCACGACAGCCAGAACGCGCACCCATTTTTTCCTCCGTTCACGGTCGGTTTTGCGCATGATTTTCCTCCTCTATGAGATACGCGTTCAGCACGCGCTCCATTTCCTCCAGGGACTGCGTTTTGTTGACGGCCTCCCTCAGCCGCGCGCAGCCGGGCGTTCCCTGCATCGTCCAGGCGACGTGCTTGCGCATTTCCTTCGCCGCCTGCGCCTCGCCGACATAATCGGCCTGCATCCGCGCGTGCCGCAGCGCCATTTCGACGCGCTCGCGCACAGTGGGCCTTTCGAACGGCTCTCCCCTTTCCGCGGCGAGAATTTCGCGGAACAGCCAGGGATTGCCCTGCGCCCCGCGTCCAATCGCCACGCCGTCGCAGCCGGTTTCGCGCTTCATGGCAAAATAGTCCTCCGCGCTGCGCACATCGCCGTTGCCGATCACGGGGATGCTCACCGCCGCCTTGACCCGCGCGATGATCTCGCGGTCGGCGCGCCCCGAGTACATCTGATCGCGCGTGCGGCCGTGTACGGTGATCGCCGCGGCCCCCGCCTGTTCGGCGCGTTTGGCCAGCTCGACGGCGCTCATGTGCTCACTGTCCCAGCCCGCGCGCATCTTGACCGTCACGGGCAGATTTGTCGCCTTCACCACCGCCGCGACGATCCTCTCGGCCAGCTCAGGCTCCTTCATCAGCGCCGAACCCTCGCCGTTCGAGACGATCTTCGGCGCGGGACAGCCCATGTTGATGTCGATAAAGTCAAATCCGCGGTCGGACAGCCTTTCCGCCGCCGCGCTCATGAACTGCGGCTCCCGTCCGAAGAGCTGCAGACCCAGTATGCCCTCGCTCTTGTCGTGAGAGAGCAGATTGTCCATCGCGCGCGTGCCCTTCGGCGCGTACATGAAGCCCTTGGCCGAGAGCATTTCGCTCACCGCCCATGCCGCGCCCATTTCAAAGCACAGCCTGCGCATGGGCATATCGGTCACGCCGGCCATGGGCGCCAGTCCCGCGCCCTGTGGAAATTCAATGCCGCCGATTCTCATTGCGGCGCGGGCGAGGCCGGCGCAGGCTCCGCCGTCGGCTCCTCGATGATCAGCTGCGTCTGGATCAGCTTGTCGATCTTCCAGCTGCCCTCAAGGCGCACCAGCTTTACGGTATAGCGGCCGCCGTACCAGGCGGGCGGCGTGGCGGAGAGCGTGCCGTCCTTCACCAGATCGGATTTTTCCTTGAGCACGCTGCCGCTGATCTTGGGCACGCGCTCGACGATGGTCGCCGTCGCACTGTTCTCCCACGGCCACGCCCACACCCATTCCAGCGAGAGCTTGTAGTTGAAATCGGTGATGTTGTAGTCGATATAGGGCGAGGCGTCGCTCAGGCCGATGTTGAGCGTCTCGTCGCTCAGCAGAAAATCGTTGGTGAAATAGTTGATCAGCTCGTCGGCGTTCTGGCGCGTCAGTATGACCGAGGTGCGCGCCGTCATGCCGTCGTTGAGCAGGATATAGATATTGGCCGTGTTCATCGCCAGATAGAACGCCAGAATCAGCAGCGCCACAACGATGCTGAGGAGCACCATCCGGCTGGCCACGAACGAAAGGAATCTCCGAATATATTTCACGTTTTTACGCTCCGTTTCCCGGCCGTCCGGCCGTCTGAATGAGCATTTTTGCGATGGGCATGCGCTTGCCGCAAATTCCCCGCGCGCTTTTCGCAGCGCTCGCATATGACCTCGACCGCCGCGCTTCCCGGGGGCGCTTGGCGTTTCAGCGGATTTCAGGCGCGCTCCATGGCTCTGCGATGCAGCTCCGGCGGAAAAAGCGCCGCATTGTCATCCGGGAATTTGCGGACGCGCTCTAATCATTGCGCCATTTGAAGGCATAGCTGCCCGATTCCAGCTCGAGCATCACATCGTCCTCCGACTGCCAGGCGCGCACGACGCCCGCGCTGTCGCTGAGCCGCTTCTCGCCGTCGGTCACCTGGCACAGCTCGGCCTGCTCCAGCACCGCCACAGCCGTCGCGCCGCAGGGGATGTTGCAGTTGACGATGCGCAGCCCGTCGTCCTCGACGCGCCATTCGCAGCTCACGCGGCCATAGGGCGTTTTCTGCCAGGCGGACACGAACGACAGCCCCTCGATGGGACGCGGATGAATGATCAGCTTGCGATAGCCCGGCTCGGTCAGGTCGATGCCGGCCAGCGCGCGGATCAGCCATTCGCCGATCGCGCCGTAGGCATAATGATTGAAGGAGTTCATGTCCTTCGACCAGAAGCTGCCGTCGGGCTTCACGCCGTCCCAGTGCTCCCACATGGTGGTCGCGCCGCGGGTGACCGGATACAGCCAGGAGGGATAGTCGCTCTTGAGCAGCAGCCGTCCCGCCGCCTCGTGCGCGCCGCCCTCGGTGAGCGCCAGGCACAGATAGGGCGTGCCGACAAAGCCGGTGGTCAGATGGCCGCCGTTTTCCTCAATCAGCGCAACCAGCTCGCGCACCATGCGCGGCCTGTCCTGCTCCTCCGCCAGATCGAAATGCAGCGTGAGCGCATAGGCGGTCTGCGTGCGCACCGCCAGCCGGCCGCCCGGCGTGATGAACTCGCGCCGATAGGCCCTGACGATGCGTCTCCTGAGCGCGCGCAGCTCGACCGCGTCCTTCTCATAGCCCAGCACCTCCGCCGTGCGCTGCGTCAGATACGTCGAGTGCGCATAGAACGCCGTGGCGATGAGCGTCTTATCGGTCGCGCCGGTATAGCTGCCCTCGTGCGCGTCCAGCCCCAACCAGTCGCCGAACTGCGAGCCGTGCGCCCACAGGTCGTTTTCGCTCTGCGATTCGATGTATTTGAGCCAGCGCCGCATGGAGGGATAGGCGTTCTCCAGCACGCGCCTGTCGTCATAGCACTGATAGAGCGTCCAGGGCACGATGGTGGCCGCGTCGCCCCAGGCCGCGCCGCCGTAGGCGTCGCCATTGAGCACCTGCGGCACGACGAACGGCACCGCGCCGTCCTCGCGCTGATCAAACGCAAGATCCTTCAGCCATTCGGACAGCATC
>SFOF01000122.1 GCA_004552515.1 Clostridiales bacterium | reverse complement strand
TCACGCCTGCTGTTTGCCGCATAGCGCCAAACAGGACGGCTTGCGGGATGTTGCGTTCCTATTCCGCCGTGGGTCGAGATCGCCATTCGTGCGTTCTCAAGTCGCCGTGCGGTTATCGGACTTGGCTGGTTTACTTCGGGATTGTACGTTTCTTTAGGGCGATCCCGACGGAGGTTCCCCCGACAAGTCTCCGACGGAGACCCCGAAGAAGTCCAGGAGGCGACCGGAAAGCCTCCTGGGGGAAGGACAAACCTTGAACAGAAGCTATATCCTTGCGCCGTGACCCGTAATGCCAATGCCGTGCGCCGCAATCGAGTCGCAAGCCGATCGTGTTCCTCCGGCATAGTAACTGCGCATTCGCAGCGATACCGCGGGGAGTACGCTGGGGCTGCGCGCCCCAGACTGCGCCAAAGAGTCTTCGACTCTCTGGACTCTCTTCATTTGGGTCGCGGCGTGAGTGCGCTTTACGCGGGGAAGCCGTGTGCGTTTTACGCAGCCGCTATAGCTGATCCCTCGGCGCATCCATATCGACGTTCATGATCGCGTGCAGCAGCTCGTCCCCGCGCCGCCCCACCTTGATCAGCGGCTTGCCGATGGCCGTCTGCACCGCGTCAAGCGTCATGTCGTCCAGAAACACGTCCTCGTCGTCGCGCAGCATACACTCCGTAATCAGCACGCGGTCGGCGCTCAAGTCCTTCGTCGCGCGGATAATATCCCCGCCGGTCAGCAGCCCCGCGACCGTCACCTCCGGCCCGAAAAAGCCGTTCTCGATCGCCAGCACCTTCACAGTCACGTTCGGCACGGGATGCGTGCGCATCAGCTCGCGCATGAACGGCGCGGCCGACGTGCCCGTCGCAATCAGCACGGACGCAGGCTGCGCGCGCGTGAGGTCGTTTTCCTCATACGCTTCTTCAAACTCGGTTTGCAGCAGCCGCATCATGCCGATGCCGTTTTCGATCTGCGAATAGTCCTCATAGAACGAATCGGGCGGCAGCGGAATGTCCGCGGCCAGATAAAACTCGTCCGAGGGCAGCACGAACGGCGTGTCGAACTCCCGCATGAACTTTTCCTGATATTTCTGCGCCATGTCCATCACGGCGCGCGCCTCGTCGCGGCTGTATTTGTGCAGCGGGAACAGCCCCTCGCGGTGTCCCGTCAGCCCGACCGGCACGATCGCCATGGACTGGCACATCGGCCAGAGCGCCGAGAGATCGTTGATCATGCGCTCCAGCTCCGGCCCGTCGTTCAGCCCCGGACAGAGCACCGCCTGCGTATGGAACGATATGCCGCCCTCCGCCAGCCGGTGAAGCTGCTTCATGATCTTGGCCGCCAGCGGCTGATCCAGCAGGCGCGCGCGCAGCTCGGGATTGGTGGTATGGACGGAGATATACAGCGGCGAAGCGTGCCGCGCGATGATGCGCTCAAGCTCCTTATCGCTCACGTTGGTCATCGTGACGAAATTGCCCATCATCAGCGACAGCCGCCAGTCGTCGTCCTTGACGCGCAACGACGGCCGCACATGATCGGGCAGCTGATCGACGAAGCAGAACGCGCAATGATTGACGCACTCGCGAACCTTTGTCAGCAGCTGAGAATCGAACGTCAGCCCCAGCGGCTCCCATTCGTCCTTCTCGAGCGAATATTCGATCTCCTCGCCGTCTCGCTCGGTGACGAGATCGATGTCCTCCTCGCTGCAAAAGGCCTGATAGTCGATCCAGTCGATGATTTTTTTCCCGTTGATGGTCACAAGGCTGTCGCCGGGGCGGATCCCCAGCTGATCGGCGATGCTGCCCGCCTCAACGGCGATGATCTTATGCGGCATGGCGCGTCCTTTCCGTTTGATTGATGGTCTTTGATGTTTTGTCCGCGCCCTTCAGGGCGAACGCCCCGAGGCACGGCCTTTCGCGTCCGTCCGGCGGCTTCGGCGCTTGCAGAATCGCCCGGCGTCCTGAAGGCGTGCTTCACGGTAGAGTTTTACATCTAATATTATGCCCCACAAAGCGTTTTTCGTCAAGTTATTCTCATGCAAAACGCGGCGCGCATTGCGGCACAAATTCGGCATTTTGGGCAAAACAAAGCGGGAGAGAGCGCTCGCCCTCCCCCGCTGCTGCAATGCGATGCGGCTTACTTGCCCAGCATGGCCGCGCCGATGATGCCGGCGTCGTTGCCCAGCGTCGCCAGCTCGACGCGCGCGTAGGGCATGGTCTTGTAGAACACCAGCTTGGCGAGCTTCTCGCGCACCGGCTGGATCAGGAAGTCGCCCGCCGCGGACACGCCGCCGCCGATGGCGATGATCTCCGGATCGATGAAGTTGATGATGTTCACAATGCCCACCGCCAGATAGTAGGTATAGCGGTCGAACACCTCCATGGCCGCCTTGTCGCCCGCCTTGGCCGCGTCCACGACCGTCTTGGCGGAGATCGACTTGGCCTCGTTCAGCACGGATTCGGGGTGCGCCTTGGCGGCTTCCGTACCCATGCGGATGAGCGCGGTGGCGATGGCATAGCGCTCCCAGCAGCCCTTGTTGCCGCAGGTGCATTCCTCGCCGTCGATGACCACAATCATGTGGCCCAGCTCACTGCCCACGCCGTGCGCGCCGGAATAGACCTTGCCGTCGATGACCACGCCGCCGCCCACGCCGGTGCCCAGCGTCAGGAACACGCTGCTCTTCGCGCCCGCCGACACGCCCGCCACGTTCTCGGCCAGCGTCGCCACGGTCGCGTCGTTGTCGACGTAGATGGGCTTGTCGATGTCCTTGCGCATCAGCTCGATCAGCGGCACGTTGTGCCAGCCCAGATTGGTGCAGAACGGCACGATGCCGGTGCGCGGATCGAGAATGCCGGGGATGCCGATGCCGACCGACTTCACCTCGTCCATCGAAACGCCGGATTTTTCGATCGCGCGAAGCGCCAGTTTGGCCATGTCCGCCACAACGGCCTCATGGCCGCGCTCGACCTTGGTCGGGCAGTCCACCTTGGCGATGATATGGCCGTTCTCGTCCACAACGCCGGCCTTCAGGTTAGTTCCGCCCACGTCAATGCCCACATAGTACATAAAAAACATCCTCCCCTATTGCTCATGTGCCTTTGTCACACAGGATACCCTTCATTCGCCGTCCCCGCCGCCGATCTTCTCGGCGCGCGCGGCGGTCTTTTCCAATCGCGCGAACATACGCTTTTCCAGTTCCTCGACCGCGTTATAGCCCTGCTGCTTGAGCATGAGATTGCGCGCGGCCACCTCGAGCACCACGGCCACGTTTCGGCCGGGGCGTATGGGCAGCAGGATCATGGGCACGGAAACGTCCAGGATTTCCTGCGTCTTTTCGTCCGTGCCCACGCGGTCGTATTCCTTGCCCTTCACCCAGTGCTCCAGATGGACGATGAGGTCGATCGAGCGCGAGCGCATGACCGAGCCTATGCCGAACATCGTCGCCACATCGATGATGCCGATGCCGCGGATCTCCATCAGGTGACGGATCATCTCCGGTGCTTCGCCCACGAGCCGGTTGTCGCTCACGCGGCGGATGTCCACCACGTCGTCGGCCACCAGCCTGTGCCCGCGCTTGACCAGCTCCAGCGCGGCCTCGCTCTTGCCCACGCCGCTCTCGCCGGTGAGCAGCACGCCCACGCCGTAGACCTCCACCAGCACGCCGTGCATGGTCGTGCGCGGGGCGAGGTGGTTGTTGAGGAAATAGATGATGTCGATCATCAGCCGCGTCGTGCTCTCGCCGGTGCGGTAGACCGGAATTTTGCGCGCGCGGGCCAGCTCGATCAGATCGTCCAGCCCGCCCAGTCCGCGGCAGATGATGATGCAGGGCAGCTCGTAGCTTACGAACTTTTCAAGCCGCTCCCGCCGTGTCGCCGCGTCGAGCGAGCCTAGATAGCTCGTTTCCACTAAGCCGATGATCTGCGGCCGCTCGTCGGCAAAGTGATCCCAGAACCCGGCGAGCTGTATGCCCGGCCTGTTGATGTCGCTGGCCTCGATGGGCAGAAAGCCCGTCTGCGAGGGCACCAGCTCGGTCAGCTTGAGCGCCTTGACCATGGCGGCGGCGTCAACCATGCTCTATCCTTCCTTTCCGAGACGGCCTTCGCGGATCAGCCGTTCAACCGTCTGCGCCACGCCGTCCTCCGCGTTGGAGGGCACGATCACATCGGCGGCCTCCAGCATGGCTTTCGCGCCGTTGGCCATGACGAAGCCCGTGCCCGCCCACTCGATCATATCCAGATCGTTCAGTCCGTCGCCGAACGCGGCCGTGTCCGCCTGCGCGATGCCGAGCAGCTCGCTCAGCCGCGCCAGCGCCGCCGCCTTGCCCGCCGCCGGATTGACAAATTCGATAAAGCGCGGCTGAGACGTGGCCACGCGCACGCGCCCCTCAAAGCGCGCCTTCAAATCGGGCAGCAGCGCCGCGATGCGCGCGGGCGCATCGATGGCCAGCATTTTCGGCGTTTCAAAATCAAGGCATTCGGAAAGCGGCCGGCCCGTGACCTCCAGCCGCCCCGTGCCCTTCAGAAAATCGAGATAATCCTGCGCGAACTGTCCATGCTCCGCGCAGACGAACGCCTCGCCGCGATAGGCCTGAACGTGCAAATTTCTCTCCTCGCAGGCGCGGGCGATTTCACGCGCCATTTCCGGCGAAAGCGGCGCGGACGAAAGCGGCGCCTCCGTGCGGGAATCGACCGTCAGCGCGCCGTTATAGCAGATCAGCGGCGCGTCGATCCCCAATTCCTTCACGAACGGCCGAAGCGCGCAGGGCATCCGGCCCGAGGAAAGCGTCACGACCGCGCCGTGCGCGCGCGCGTCCTTCAGGGCGCTGATCGTACGCGCGGTGAGCTGGCCCTCGGGATTGAGCAGCGTGCCGTCCATATCGAGGGCGATCAGTTTGATGGACAAATCAAAAACCTCATTTCAATGTCAAGCACTTCCGCGTCGGACGCGGTCGTTCCTATTATAATACACAATCCGCCGCGCGGCAAGGGGCGAACGCGCAATTTGCGCGAAAAATGAAGAGGCGGCGCTATTCCCGAACGGGGAGGCAAGCTCCCCGCCCTGCGCCGCGGCGCTTTGCCTGTGATACAGCGCCTCCGGGCGTGATTGAAAGCGCGAGTTTTTGGCGGGCTGATATTGACATTTGTTTTCGGTCGTGCTATATTGTTCTGGAAATATTTTCACAGAAAGTGAGGAACACAGCCATGCTGAATTGCGATATTACGTCCTACGGCGCGATTGGCGACGGAAAAACGCTGAACACGACGGCCATACAGGCGGCGATCGACGACTGCGCCAGATGCGGCGGGGGCCGCGTCACCGTGCCGGACGGCGCGTTCGTCACCGGCTCGATCGAAATGAGGAGCAGCGTCGAAGTACACATAGAGGCCGGCGGTATCCTATACGGCTCGGGCGACTGCAAGGATTATCCCGAGCGGCAGAACCTTCGCCATGTGGACGCGGCGTTCCTGCCCCGGCGGCGCAGTGCCAGCCTGATCTTCGCCGAGGAATGTGAAAACATCGCGCTGACGGGTCCTGGGCGCATCGATGGGCAGGGCGATCTGTTCGTCCGGCCGGTTGAAAACAGCTGGATGCCCTATAAGCAGCTCGATCTGCCCACGCCGCCGCGCGTGGTGTTCTTCGCGGGGTGCTCGAATGTGCGCGTCGACGGCCTGACGCTGCAAAACTCGCCGGGCGGCTGGGCGTTCTGGGTGCACGACTGCGACGAGGTGTCCTTCGACCGCGTGAACATCCGCGCGAAGGTGGAATACCCCAACAACGACGGGATTCACATCAATTGCAGCCGGAACGTGACCGTCTCGAACTGCAACATCACCTGCGGCGACGACTGCATCATCGTGCGCGCCAACACATCCTCCCTGCGCGAAAAGAAGGCCTGCGACGGCGTGACGGTAACCAACTGCAATCTGACCACCTGGTGCAACGCCATCCGCGTCGGCTGGCTGAACGACGGCGTGATCCGCAACTGCGTGTTCTCGAATCTGGTCATCCGCCGCTCGGGCACCGGCATCGGGATTTCTCTGCCCAGCCGCAGCGCCGAGCCGCCCGAATCGGACGACACCTTGATCGAAAACCTGACCTTCTCGAACATCGTCATGGACGAAATGGCGCACTATCCGATCTTCATCGAGATCCACGCCGCCGAGACGACGCGCTGCCGCGCCGTGCGCAATCTGCTGTTTTCCGGCATACAGGCCCGCGCCCACCGCGCGCCGTTCATCAGCGGCCGGGCAAACTGCCCCATTGAGAACGTCACGTTCGCCGACTGCCGGTTCGAAAAGTACCCCGCCGCACGCGAGGGCGAGCGCATCCGCTGGGGCGCGGCGCGCTATGAGCCCGTGCCCTATCAGACCGTGGTCATACGCAACGTCGAAAACCTCGTCATGAACAACACAACGTTCAGCCTGCCGGAGTGACGGGCAAAGCCCGCGCGATGATCAAAAAGCTGAACTCATACCGCCCTTTTGGCTGATTTTGTCGGCGAAAGGGCGTTTTTCATACTCGAGCCGGAGGAAAGCGTCAATCGCGCTCGGCTTCGGCTTCAGAATAAACGCAGCGGATCCCTTCCGACCGGGCGTAATCCTCGGCCTCGCTGCCGGGAACGACGACGAGCGCAACACGGTCGCTGAAGGAAAACGCCTCGTCGCCAATCTCCGCAAGACTGTCCGGCAGCGTAAGCGCGGTCATGCCCGTACAGGAAGCGAACGCGCCTTTGCCAATGGAAACG
>SFOF01000121.1 GCA_004552515.1 Clostridiales bacterium | reverse complement strand
AGAGAATCTCCCGCGCCGCGCCCTCGTCGAGCACGAGCAGCTCATGGTGGTGATGCCGCATGACCGCCAGCACGGCGCGCGCCTTGACGCGCCCCACGGCGATGGCGACGATGTGCGGCACCTGGCGCAGCTCCTCGCCGTTCAGGCCGATCTCGCTGGCCTCGTAGACCAGCCGCCCGGCCGCGTCGAAGTAGTTGCCCACAGCCTCGCCGACAGCGCCGCGGCTGAGTATGCTGCTGATCTCGGCCTCGGGCAGCGAGCGGTTGTGCGCCATGACCTCCGCCCGGCCGATGCCGTAGAGCAACACGTCGGTGTGATGCAGCGCGCGGATCGGTTCGCTCACCTCGGGCAGCTTGAGCAGCGCCTGAAGCGCGTCCTGCGAGACGGAATCGGGCACGTGCAGAAGCGAATGACGGCCGCCCAGCGCGTGGGCGATCTCAGCCGCCAGCGTGCCGGCCTGCGTTTCCACCGCCATGCCCATGCCGCCGCGCGCGGGCAGCACATGGACGTCGAGCGGATGAATCCCGCGCGGCATGGCTCCGGCCACCGCCGCGACGCTCGTGCCGCCGGATACGGTGAGCGTCATGCCGTTCCTGAGCAGCGCGATGAGGTGACGGGCGGCGGCGCGTCCGGCCTCGCGCAGCACGTCGGGATCGGAATCGGCGTCCCCGGCCACGATGCACACGCGCCCCACGTTCAGCGCGCGGGAGAGCGAGCGCTCCAGCGAGGTGATGCCGTTCATGGCCTGCGTCAGCTCGCGCAGCGCGGGCAGAAAGGCCACGCCCTTTTCAGACACCGACATTCCCGACTGGCCGATGGCCAGATAGCCGTCGTCCTTTAAGGCGTCGCAGATCGAGCGCACCTCGCGTTCGGGAACCTTCAGCCGCTGGGACAGCGCGCGCCGTCCGACCGGCTGAAGCGCGGAGATCCTCTCCAGCACCGTGGCGCGCAGCCTGAGGCTCTCCATCAGATCGGGCGCGAGATGGTACAGGCAGGAAAGCGTTTCGTTATCCATAATCCCCTCGTGCGGGCACTGTACGTCCCGCTTGTCATATTGTGTCCCAACAACTGCTATTCTAGCACAGTTCATCCCGCTTGTCGAGAGGAAATTTGCCGCCGAGTGTAAATAATTGGCGCAGCCGCTTCGCGCTTAACGCGAATGTGGTATTATATATCGAAAGCAAAAGCCGTGGAGGGAAGAAGCCGTGAGCATCATCAGCGTCAGGAACGTGTCCTATCAGTATCACGAGGCCGGGGATCAGGCCGTGCGGAATGTGTCCTTCGATGTGGAGGAGGGCGAGTTCGTGGCCGTGCTCGGCTCGAACGGCTCGGGAAAATCGACGCTGGCCAAGCTGATCAACGCGCTGTTTATCCCCTCCGAGGGCACGGTGACCGTGTGCGGCATGGATACGCGCGACGAGACGAAAACCTGGGATGTGCGCGCCGCCTGCGGCATGGTATTCCAGAATCCCGACAACCAGATCGTGGCCACGATCGTCGAGGAGGATGCGGCGTTCGGGCTGGAAAATCTGGGCGTAGAGCCGGCCGAGATTCGCCGGCGCGTCGATTGGGCGCTGGACGCGGTGGGCATGAGCGATTACGCCCAGAGCGCGCCGCATATGCTCTCCGGCGGCCAGAAGCAGCGCGTCGCCATCGCGGGCGTCGTGGCGATGAAGCCGCGCGTGATCGTGTTCGACGAGTCCACCGCCATGCTCGATCCGGTCGGGCGGCGGGAGGTCATGCAGGTGGTGAGGCGGCTCAATAAGGAAGAGGGCATCACCATACTGTGGATCACCCATTTCATGGACGAGGCCGCGCTGGCCGACCGCATCATCATCATTGACCGCGGCGAAAAGCGCTGCGAGGGCGCCCCGCGCGCGGTGTTCCGCCAGACCGGGCTGATCCGCGAGAGCGCGCTCGACGTGCCGGAAATGACGGCGCTGGCGGCGGCGCTGCGGGAAAGGGGCGTTATGGTGAGCGACGACATACTCACCGTGGATGAAATGGAGGCGGCGCTCAAAAACATCCGCGCTGTGCGTTAAATAACGGCTTTGCAATTCGACGCCGACTCCCACCGGGGAGCGGAGATTGAAATACAAGGAGCAAAAAGGCAATGGCAATCGAAGTTACTCATCTCGAGCATATCTATATGCCCGGCACGCCGTTCGAGAAAAAAGCGCTCGACGACGTGAGCTTTTCTATTAAAGACGGCGAGTTCGTCGGCCTGATCGGGCACACGGGCAGCGGCAAATCCACGCTGGTGATGCACTTGAACGGCCTGCTCAAGCCGTCCTCGGGCAGCATCGTCGTGGACGGCCTGAATCTGTCTGACAAGGACGTCGACCTGCGCGAGGTTCGAAAGCGCGTCGGGCTGGTGTTTCAGTATCCGGAATATCAGCTCTTCGAGGAGAGCGTGGTCAAGGACGTGATGTTCGGCCCGCTCAATCTCGCGCTGCCGGAGGAGGAGGCGCGTGTTCGCGCGGCCGAAGCGCTTAAAATGGTCGGCCTGCCCGAGAGCGTCTATGACAAATCGCCCTTCGAGCTGTCGGGCGGTCAGAAGCGGCGCGCGGCCATCGCGGGCGTGCTGGCGATGAAGTCGAACACGCTCATTCTCGACGAACCGACCGCCGGGCTCGATCCGCATGGCCGTGATGAGATTCTGTCCATCATGCGCGATATTCACGCGGGCGGCACGACGCTCATCATGGTGTCGCACAGCATGACCGACGTGTCGCTCCTGTGCAGCCGCATCCTCGTGATGAACCACGCGCATCTGACGCTGGACGGCACGCCTGAGGCGGTGTTCTCGGACGGAGACGCCATTCGCGCCGCCGGACTCGAGCCGCCGCCCTGCGCCCAGCTGGCCGAACGCCTGCGCGCGGACGGCTGGACGGATATTCCCACAGGCGCATATACGAAGGACGCGCTGGCCGATGCGATCGCCGCGTCGCTGGGGGCCGAAGGGAGGACGGACGTATGCAGATAACCATCGGGCAGTATTTCCCGGGCCGGAGCGCGCTGCACCGCATGGATCCGCGCGCGAAGATCCTGCTGACGATCGCCATGATCGCCGCTGTGTTCGCGGCGGGGACGTGGCTGGGCTATGTGATGCTGTTCGCGTTTGCGTTTGCGGCGATCCGCATTTCGGGCGTGGGCATGAGGTTCGTGCTGCGCGGGCTGAAGCCGATCTTCTTCATCGTCGTGCTGACCTTCCTCATCAACATATTCTTCACGACCGGCGGCACGGCGCTCGTGCACTGGAAGTTCATCAATATCACCGACAAGGGGCTGTACGCCGCTACGCGCATGGCGCTTCGCCTGATCCTGCTGGTGCTGGTGACGCAGCTTTTAACGCTGACGACCTCCTCCATTGCGCTGACCGACGCGATCGAGGCGCTCTTAAAGCCGCTCTCGAAAATCGGCTTTCCCGCGCACGAGATGGCCATGATGATGTCCATCGCGCTGCGCTTCATCCCCACGCTGCTGGAGGAAACCGACAAGATCATGAAGGCTCAGCAGGCGCGCGGCGCGGATTTCGAATCGGGCAATCTGATCGGACGCGCCCGGGCGATGCTGCCGCTGCTCGTGCCGCTGTTCGTGAGCGCGTTCCGGCGCGCGGACGAGCTGGCCATGGCCATGGAGGCGCGCTGCTATCGCGGCGGGCAGAACAGAACGCGCATGAAGTCGCTGCACTTTACCAAACTGGACGCTCAGGCCGCGCTGTGCGTGGGCGCCGTGCTGGCCCTGGCGGTGATTCTGTGAGCAGGGGAAGGAAGGACTATCCCGCGCGGCGCATCCGTCTCACTGTGGAATACGACGGCACCGATTATTCCGGCTGGCAGCGTCAGGAAAACGCGATCAGCGTACAGCAGCGGCTGGAGGAAGCGCTCTCCCGCCTGCTGGGCGAGAAAACCGGCGTGATCGGCGCGAGCCGCACCGACGCGGGCGTTCACGCGCTGGGACAGATCGCCATGTTCGATACGAAGAGCGGGATCCCGGCGGAAAAATTCGCCTTTGCGCTCAACACCATGCTGCCGGCGGATATTCGCGTGCGCGCCTCTGAAGAATGTGCGCCGGATTTTCACGCGCGCTATCAGGCGAAGGGCAAGATCTATCGCTATCTGATCGACAACGCGCCCCACGCCAGCGCGCTGGGACGGCGCACCCACGCGCACTCGATCTATCCGCTGGACGCGTCCCTCATGGACGAGGAAGCCCAGAGCATGGTGGGCACGCATGATTTCGGCGCGTTCGCGGCCAGCGGCTCGATCGTGAAGGACACCGTGCGCACGATATACGCCTGCCGCGTGCTGCGCGAGGGGCGCGAGGTGGCGCTGCTGGTGCATGGCGACGGCTTTCTCTACAACATGGTGCGCATTTTGGCCGGCACGCTCATGCAGGTGGGCAGCGGCAAGCTGGAGCGGGGCGCGATTGCGCGCGCCATCGAGACGGGCGACCGGCTTCAGCTGGGGATCACCGCGCCGCCGCAGGGGCTGACGCTCATGCGCGTATTTTATGAAGACGACGCTTCTCGGGCGGGCGATGAATTCAAGCGCCTGATGAGCGATTGGAAAGGACTGCAATGAAATTTTTCTTTCATCAGAAGCGGTTTTCCTGGGAGGAGCCGCTGACGATATACGACGAGCACGGTAACACGCTCTATACCGCGCGGGGCGAAGCGCTTGCCCATGAAAAACGGCTGCGCCTGTACGACCGCGAGGGGCGCGACGTGGCGGCGGTGGTTAAGAAGGCCGGCACGCTGGGCCTTCAGTGCGAGCTGTTCGTCCATGGCCGCAGAGAGGGCGGCGTGACGAGGAAATGGTCGCCGTTTTCCCGCGCGGGCTTTGCGCTGAACGGACTGAACTGGACGGTTCACGGCGATCTGACGCAGCACGATTACGAGATCAGCGAGAGTGGGCGCGAGGTGGCGCTCGTCCGGCCGGAGCGGCTGAGCTGGGGCGGCTATTTCAGTGTTCATGCCGACGAGGAAAACGCGCTGCGGGCGCTGCTCGTGGCGCTGGTAATCGACTGCATTGCCGCGGCCTGAAACGGGCAGGCTGATAAAAAGACGCATAGAACGATCAAAGGCGCGGCTCTCACGCAGAGCCGCCATATTAATAAAGGAAAGGACATCATGATTCAGACAATCATTGACTATTTGGAACAGAAGGGGCGGCCGATGAACGCGTTCGACATCGCGGACGGGCTGGGCGCGCCCATAGAGGCGGTTGACGCGGCGCTTGGGGAGATGCTCGCGCACGGCCAGATCCTGCTGACCAAAAAGAACCGTTACGCCCGCCCCGATATGCTGGGGCTGATCCCCGCGCGCGCCATGGTGACGCGAGGCGGGGCGCGGTTCGCGCGGCCCCTGGACGGCTCAAGCGACGTGCGCATTTCCCGCGAGGGCGATCTGCGCGCCATGAACGGCGACGAAATCCTCGTGCGGCCGCCCAGGCGACATTCGGACGGCGGCGCGTACTATCTGGCCGCCATTACGAAGCGCGCGCATGAAACGCTGATCGCCGTGCTGGAGGAGGCGACGCGCACCGTCGAGCAGCCGCCGGTCGTCGTGCGCAAGGGGCGGCGCAAGAAGGTCGTGCATCGCCCGCCGGAGGTGATCCGCTATACCGGCGCGGTTCCGTGCGATCCGCATCTGCTCTGCCGCGTCGAGGTGGTGGGCGATCTCATGGGCGCGAAGATGGGCGATACTGTCGCGCTGCGCGTGGTTGACTGGCCGCGCCGCCATGTGCCGCTCAAGGCCGAGGTGACGCGCGTGCTGGGCGACGGAAACGATCTGTCCGTCCAGCTGGACGCGCTGATCGAGAGCCGCCATCTCGAGACGGCTTTCCCGCCGGAGGCCGTCGCCGAATCGGAGGCGCTGGCCGAGCCGGACGACGCGGAAAAGGCCGGCCGCTACGACGCGCGCGGCGTGACGCTGTTCACCATCGACGGCGACGACGCGAAGGATTTTGATGACGCGGTGTCGCTCGAAAAAACTGAAAACGGCCTGACGCTGGGCGTTCACATTGCCGACGTATCGCACTATGTGAAGCGGGGCGGCGCAATCGACCGCGAGGCGCTCAGGCGCGGCACGTCGGTCTATCTGCCCGGCCGCGTGATTCCCATGCTGCCCGAAAAGCTGTGCAACGATCTGTGCTCGCTCCGGCCGAACGTCGATCGGCTTTCGCTCTCGCTGTTTATGGAGATTCAGGGCGACGAGATCGTCTCGTCGCATCTCGAGCGCGCCGTTATTCATTCGCGGGCGCGCCTGACCTATGCCGAGGTGAACAAGCTGCTGGACGGCGCGGAAAACAGCGTGCCCGAGGAACTTCATGAGACGCTCTTCGAGATGGACGCGCTCTCCCGCCGGCTGCGGGCGAAGCGTGAGGCGCGCGGCGCGATTGATTTCGAGCTGGCCGAGCCGTCCTTTACGCTGAACGAGAAGGGCGAGCCGATAGACGTACAGGCGCGCGTGCGCGGCGAGGCCGAGCGGCTGATTGAGGATTTCATGCTGGCCGCCAACGAGACGATTGCCGAAAAGGCGCGCGAGGCAAAGCTGCCGCTGCTCTACCGCGTCCACGAAAGGCCGGACGGAGACAAGCTCGCCGTGCTGGAGAACTTCCTGAATATATTCGGTCATCCGGTTCATCTGGGACGCGATCCGCAGCCCAGGGTCTTGCAGGGCGTGCTGCAAAGCGTGGCCGGAACGCCGGAGGAAGCGGTGGTCAAGAGCTTCATGCTGCGTTCGCTCAAGCGCGCCCAGTACAGCGACAAG
>SFOF01000120.1 GCA_004552515.1 Clostridiales bacterium | reverse complement strand
AACAACTACTATTTGGGAGGGTTACTGTCATGTTGGAAAGAGCCATTGTTCTGGGTTGTTCGGCCATTGGCGCCGGTATCGCGATGATCGCCGGCTTCGGTCCTGGTATTGGCGAAGGTTATGCCGCCGGCAAGGCGCTTGAGGCGATCGGCCGTCAGCCGGAAAGCAAGAGTTCGATCACATCTTCTCTGATCCTGGGCTGCGCCCTGGCTGAGACGACCGGTATTTACAGCTTCATCATCGCCCTGATCCTGATCTTCGTCAATCCGCTGGTCGGCAAGCTCTGATGATGACGAACGCGAACGGGAGGAACGGGTTATGAGTGGGGTGCAGGAGTTTTTCTCAATTGTACCTTGGACCATCATTTTTCAGTTCTGCAATCTCCTGATTCTGTGCCTGTTGATTAAGAAATTTCTCTTTCAGCGTGTCATGCTGGTTCTTGACCAGCGCCAGAAGGAAGTGGACAACATCTACGCCGCGGCCAACGAGGATCGCGGCCGGGCTGCCGAACTGAAGCAGAATTACGACCTGCGCATGGCCGGCGCGCGCGAGGAAGCCGATCAGCTGATGAAGAAGACGGTCGCTTCCGCCAATCTGCGCTCGGACGCCATCATCGACGACGCTCAGAAGCAGGCTGCCAACATGATGCGCCGCGCCGAGAGCGAAATCGCGCAGGAACGCGTCAAGGCGTTTGCCGAGGTCAAGAAGGAAATTTCGGTCATGGCCGTTGACATCGCCGAGCAGATGGTCAGCCGCGAGATCAAAGCGGCGGATCACGCCGAGCTGGTGGACGAATTTATCCGGAATGCGGGTGAAGACGCATGACGGATTTGGCGCGTGAATACGGCGAAGGCCTCTTTGAATTGGCAAGGGACGAGCAGCTGCTGGACGTCATCGGCGCACAGATGAACGTATTGAGGGACGCCTTCAAGGAAAATCCCGAGTTCATTCGTCTGTTGGAGTCGCACGCCCTCACAAAGGCGGAGCGTCTGGACATAGCAGACCGTACCTTTCGGGATCAGGTGCATATCTATCTTCTGAATTTTATCAAAATTCTGATAGAGCGGGGCGCGCTGAAAGCGTTCTCCGATTGCACCGCCCATTACCATGCCCGTTACTGCGAAACGATGGGCATCGTCGAGGCCGACGTGGTGAGCGCATCGGCGCTCGACGAGCGTCAGAAAAACGCGCTGATCACCAGACTCGCTCAGATCAGCGGCAAGACGGTCAGGCTGCGCGTTTCTGTCGATCCGTCCGTCATCGGCGGATTGCGCGTCGACATGAACGGACATCGCTATGACAACACCATTTCGCACAGGCTGGATCTCATGCGCCGCAGGCTGGCGGATGAATCGTAAGGAAAGAAGGCTGAGGGAATGCAATTAAGGCCTGAGGAGATTTCCAAGATCATCAAGGCTCAAATCAAAAATTACGAAAAGAAGATCGATCAGAGCGAAACCGGCACGGTGCTTTTGATCGGCGACGGCATCGCCCGCGTATCCGGCCTGGATAACTGTATGTCCAACGAGCTGGTGCGCTTTTCGAACGGCGCTTACGGCATGGCGCTCAACCTGGAAGAAAATTCCGTGGCTGTGGTCATGCTGGGCGACGACGAGGGCGTTTCCGAAGGCGACGTCGTTGAGCGGACGGGCCGCGTTGTGTCTGTGCCCGTCGGCGAAGCGCTGATCGGCCGCGTCGTGGACGCGCTGGGTCAGCCCGTTGACGGCAAAGGCCCGATCGAGGCCGCCGATCACTGGGCGATCGAGCGGCAGGCGCCCGGCATCATCGAGCGCAAGAGCGTTTCCGTGCCGCTGCAGACCGGCATCAAGGCCATCGACAGCATGATCCCGATCGGCCGCGGACAGCGCGAGCTGATCATCGGCGACCGCCAGACCGGTAAAACGACGATCGCCATTGACACGATCCTCAACCAGAAGGGCAAGGACGTGATCTGCATTTATGTGGCCATCGGCCAGAAGCGCAGCACGGTGGCGCACCTGGTTGAGACGCTGACCGCCGAGAACGCCCTGGATTACACCATCGTCGTGTCGGCTACTGCGTCGGAACTGGCGCCGCTTCAGTACATCGCGCCGTATTCCGGCTGCACGATGGGCGAATACTTTATGAAGCAGGGCAAGGACGTGCTGATCGTTTACGACGATCTGTCCAAGCACGCCGTCGCGTACCGCGCGCTGTCGCTGCTGATTCGCCGCCCGCCGGGACGCGAGGCCTATCCGGGCGACGTATTCTATCTGCACTCCCGCCTGCTGGAGCGTGCTGCGCGCATTTCTCCCGAGCATGGCGGCGGCTCCCTGACGGCGCTGCCCATTATCGAGACGCAGGCCGGCGACGTGTCGGCTTACATCCCGACCAACGTCATTTCCATCACCGATGGCCAGATCTTCCTTGAGACGGAGCTGTTCCACGCGGGCGTCATGCCGGCCATCAACCCCGGCATTTCCGTTTCCCGTGTCGGCGGCAACGCTCAGATCAAGGCCATGAAGAAGGTTTCCGGTACGCTCAAGCTGATCTACAGCCAGTACCGCGAGCTGCAATCCTTCGCGCAGTTCGGTTCCGATCTGGACGCGGACACCAAGGCGCGCCTTAATCAGGGCGAGCGCATTGTGGCCGTGCTCAAGCAGAACCATTCCTCGCCGGTGGACGTTGAAAATCAGGTATGCATACTCTACGCCGTCGTTCACAATTATCTGAACGAAGTGCCCGTCGAGCTGATTTCCGATTACGAGCAGGAACTGTACCGCCGCATGGCCGCACAGTATTCCGACGTGCTGGAGGCCATCCGCACCACCGGCGCGCTCGACGCGGCCAACGAGGAGAAGCTCAAGACGGCGCTGACCGATTTCACGCAGGACTACATCAAGCTGCACGTATGTCAGGAGGGCTGATCGTATGGCCGGGGCATCAATGAAGGACATCAAGCTCCGCATACGCAGCGTCGAAAGCACGAAGCAGATCACTTCCGCCATGCAGCTGGTAGCCGGCTCGAAGCTGAGACGCGCCCGCCAGCGCATGGAGGATACGCGGCCGTATATGACGTCGATTCGCCAGATCGTGGGTGACATCGCCGCGCATCGCGACGTGGAATCGCCGTTTTTCAACGAAGCGGCGGACGGCAGGACGTGCGTCGTGGTGATTGCGGGCGACCGCGGACTGGCCGGCCATTATAACGCCGCCGTCTTTAAGATTGCCGACGAGCTGATAAACGGCGAGAGCGTCGTGCTGCCCATCGGCAAGAAGGCCATGGATCGCTATACGCACAGAGGCGCGCCCATACTCAGCGGCGATTACATCAAGGCGGAATATGTGACGGCAGGCGACTGCCGCGCGATGGCCGATCTGCTCATTGAGGGCTATCTGGAGGGGCGCTTCAGCCGCGTGACGCTGGTCGATACGACGTTTGTTTCGGCCATGACGCAGAACGCGCAGGCGACGGAGCTGCTGCCGATTAAGCGGCCCGAGCAGCCGTCGTCTCACAGCCAGATGATCATGGAGCCGAATCCTGAGCAGCTGCTCGACGCGATTATGCCGGATTACCTGACGGGCTGTCTTTACGGCGCCGTGTGCGACGCGGTGGCCTGCGAAATGGCCTCCCGCCGCAACGCGATGGATTCCGCGACCAAGAACGCCGATCAGATGATCGCCGATCTGAGCCTGCATTACAATCGCGCCCGCCAGAGCTCGATCACGCAGGAGATCACGGAAATCGTGGCCGGTGCGGAACAGTAAAAGATAGGAGTTATGAAGATGGAAACGCGCAACATCGGCACGATTGTGCAGGTGATCGGCCCGGTTCTGGATATCCGATTCGAGGATAACCATATGCCGGCGCTTTTGAACGCCATAGAAATTCACTTTAGCGGCCGCAAGCTGATCGCCGAAGTGGCGCAGCACATCGGCGACAACGTCGTGCGCTGCATCGCCATGAGCAGCACCGACGGCCTGACGCGCGGCACCCAGGCCATTGACACCGGCTCCCCCATCGAGGTGCCGGTGGGCAAGGAGTGCCTGGGCCGCATATTCAACCTCTTGGGTGAGCCGATCGACGAAATGCCCGCGCCCGAAGCGAAGGAGCATTGGCCCATCCATCGCCCCGCGCCCAGTTATGAGGATCAGCAGAGCACGGAGGAGATCCTCGAGACGGGCATCAAGGTCGTCGATCTGATCGCGCCCTATTCCAAGGGCGGCAAGATCGGTCTGTTCGGCGGCGCCGGCGTCGGCAAAACCGTTCTGATCATGGAGCTTATTCACAACATTGCCACCGAGCATGGCGGCCTGTCGGTTTTCACCGGTGTCGGCGAACGCACGCGCGAGGGCAACGACCTCTATAACGAAATGAAGGAAAGCGGCGTTCTGGGCAAGACCGCGCTGGTCTACGGCCAGATGAACGAGCCGCCGGGAGCCCGTATGCGCGTGGCGCTGTCCGGCCTGACCATGGCCGAGTACTTCCGCGATCGCGAAAATCAGGACGTGCTGCTCTTCATTGACAACATTTTCCGCTTCACGCAGGCCGGCTCCGAGGTGTCCGCACTGCTTGGCCGTATGCCCAGCGCCGTCGGCTATCAGCCCACGCTGGCCACGGAAATGGGCGCGCTGCAGGAGCGCATCACCTCGACTCGCAAGGGTTCGATCACGTCGGTTCAGGCCGTTTATGTGCCTGCCGACGACCTGACCGACCCTGCGCCGGCCACGACGTTCGCGCATCTGGACGCAACCACCGTTCTGAGCCGCAGCATTTCCTCGCTGGGCATTTTCCCGGCCGTCGATCCGCTGGATTCCACCAGCCGCATCCTGTCGCCGGAAATCGTCGGCAAAGAGCACTACGAAGTGGCGCGCGGCGTGCAGAGTATTCTGCAGCGCTACAAGGAGCTTCAGGACATCATCGCCATCATGGGCATGGACGAGCTGTCCGACGAGGACAAGCTGATCGTGGCGCGCGCGCGTAAGATCCAGCGCTTCCTGAGCCAGCCCTTCAGCGTGGCCGAGCAGTTCACCGGTATGCAGGGTCGCTATGTGCCGCTCAAGGAAACCATCCGCGGCTTTAAGGAGATCATCGAGGGCAAGCATGACGATCTGCCCGAGAGCGCGTTCCTGTTTGTCGGCACGATCGACGAGGCGATTGAAAAGGCCAAAAAGGGTGAGTAAGTATGGCGGGCATTCATTTGAAAATCGTTACGCCGGACGCGATGGTCTATGAGGGCGACGTGGACAGCGTCGTCGTTCGCACCGTCGAAGGCGAGGTTTGCATACTGCCCAGGCATATCGACTATCTGGCGGCGCTGGGCACGGGCGAAGCGCGCATCAAGGTGGGCAAATCCGTCCGCAAGGCCGAGTGCAGCGGCGGCGTGATCCACGTTACCGGCGGCAGGACGGTCAACATCCTTTCGAATCGGTTTTCCTGGAAAGACGCATAATCAGGCGTTCCCGGCATCTGTCATTGGGCAGGCGTCGGGAACGCTTTGTTTGGCTGCAATTTGCACGTGACGAAAATACGTTCGTCACAGTGGGCGTTGAATTGTGCAAAACAGATAACCAGTGAGCATAATTCAAATTTATTTAACAATTATTTCGAGCCTAATTGCCGGAAAGTGATTGCCATTTTCCGCGATTCAATATATAATTAGGACAAGATAAGGAAGGGAGCTAAAAAGATGTATTTGGATCATAGAGTGCTCGCCAAAATTTCCAGAGTTCTTGCACGGCTCGATATGAATATCATGCTGCTCGACACCAATGGACAGGTCATACTGCCCGAGGGCAACGATCGTGAGCTGACGCTGCCCGAGGTGCTGCGCAGCAATCCCACGCAGCCGCTGGTGTATGGCGGCTTTACGCTGATCGGCACAGAGGGCACGCAGCCGCTGTTTTTGTGCCTGCCCGGCGATTCGTCGGACGTGTGTAGCTGCGCCATACTGGCGAGCGAGCTGGTCAGCTCCATGACGCGCGTCGAGCTGCCAAACGCCGACCGCGAGCAGACCTTCCGCAGCATTCTGCGCGGCGAGGTCGAGGGCGCTGAAATGGAAACCATGGCGCTCGAGCATGAAATCGCGCTGGAGCAGGATCGCTGCGTCTTAATGCTGCACTTGCAGAACGTTGACGCAGAATCGGCACTGAACATCCTCTCCGCCATTACCGGCGACAACAGCGACGATGCGGTGGTCGAGATGGACCGCCACACGCTGGTGCTGGTCAAAAAGCTGGACGAGCAGGGCGATTACGACGACATCGACCAGCTGGGACAGGCGATTGAGAACACCTTCATGAGCGAGGCCAATCACCAGGTCTATATCGGCATCGGCGAAATGAAGCCCACGCTGGGCCTGCTGAGCGAATCCATGCGCGAGGCGCGCCGCGCCATCGACGTGGGCCGCATCTATCGCAAGGAAGAGTATGTGTTCATCTATCGCAAGATGCTGATCGAGCGCTTCCTGGCCGATGTGCCGCGCGAGATGGGGCAGCGCTACAACAGCCTGCTGTTCAATCGCAAAACGGCGCGCCTGTTTAACGACGAAATGATCCACACCATTGAAAAGTTCTTTGAAAACAGCCTGAATTTGTCCGAGACGGCGCGTCAGCTGTACATTCATCGCAATACGCTGATCTACCGCCTGGACAAGGTGCAGCGCATCATTGGACTGGATCTGCGTGCGTTCGACGATGCGGTGACGTTCAAAATGATGATGCTGCTCGGCAAAAACGCCAACGAGAAAGGCCGCCGCATTTAACGGCAGCGCGCAATATGTGAAGGCAGGCGCAGA
>SFOF01000119.1 GCA_004552515.1 Clostridiales bacterium | reverse complement strand
CGGGCCGTTTATCGTTTATAATAGCTTAAATATGGGGAGGTGAAGCGCGATGCGGCTGTGCGGCGTAATTGCCGAATACAATCCCTTCCACAACGGCCATGCCCATCAGCTGGCCGAGGCCCGGCGGCGCTCCGGGTGCGATTATCTGATCGTCTGCATGGACGGCGGAATGACCCAGCGCGGAGACGCGGCTCTTCTCGACAAAGGAACGCGCGCCCGCATGGCGCTCCTTCACGGCGCCGATCTGGTGATCGAGCTTCCCGCGCTCTTCGCCGTGCGGCCGGCCGACTGGTTCGCGCGGGGCGGCGTGCTCACGCTGGGCGCGCTGGGCATAGACGCGCTCTCATTCGGCTGCGAGACGGACGATCTCGAGCTGCTGACGCGGCTGAAAACCGCCTTTCACGGAAACGACCCGTCCATCGAGCAGGCCGTGCGCGACCGCCTGAGCGCGGGGCAGTCGCACGCCCGCGCCCGAGGCGAGTCCGTCTCCGAGGCGCTGAACGTGCCCTCGTCTCTGCTGGCCTCGCCCAATCTCACGCTGGCGCTGGAATATATGCGCGCCGCCGACGCGCTTGAAAGGCCGGTCGAATTCTATCCCGTCGCCCGGCGCGGCGATTATCACGATCCCAGCCTGGGCGAATTTTCCTCCGCCTCGGCCATACGCGCCGCCGTGCGCTGCGCCGCTGTCTGGACGAGGGGCGCTATGCCCGCCCCGACGCGCTGGATACGACGCTTATCTATCTCCTGCGCCGCGAAAAATCGCTGAACGGGCTGTGCGACGTGACTGAGGGCTTCGATAATCTCTTTCTGCGTCATGCGCAGACCTGCTGGTCGCGTGAGGATTTGCTCGAAAAGGTCAAATGCAAGCGCTATACCTACGCGCGACTCAACCGATTCTGCGCGCACGTCCTGATGAACCTCACGCGGGCCGACGCGCAGACGCACCCCGCGCCGGAATACATCCGCGTGCTGGGCTTCCGGCGGGACGCGCAGCCGCTGATGAAGCACCTCAGGAAAAACGCAGCGCTGCCGCTCATCACCGACGCGGCACGACTGAAAAACAATGCGCTTTTCCAATTTGAAAGAACCGCGACCGATTTGCAATCGCTGTCCATGGCCGCGCCGGAGGAACGCGTCGCCGGACGGGACATGACCGAGCCGGTCGTCATCGTCTGACCGGGATGATTTTTGCCGGATTTTCGTATAATATCATTTGTGCGCCATGCTTGCGCATCCAAGGGAGGGATTGCCGTGACCTATGAAGCCGAGCTTGACCGCGAGCGCGCCTATACCGCCCGCGTCCAGCAGCTGCTGGCGTCCGTCATCGCCATGAACCGCGAAAACGCCGTCTTTCAGGACGACACCATCCGCATGATCCTCGCCGACACCTGGGACGAGCTGCGCATGAAGCCGACCGCCCTCTCGCCGTGGGATCTCGATCAGCTCAATGCCGAGCTGAGCCGCTTCGTTGCCCGGCGCAGCTTCTCCGCTGATCGCGCCGCGCAGTATGAAAAGATGCTCGGCAACCCGTTCTTCGCGCGCATCGACTTTGCCGAGGACGGCGAGGAGAGCGCCGATAAAATCGTCATCGGCCTGTACAGCCTGAAGGATCCGGACGGCTCGCTGCTCGTACACGACTGGCGCGCGCCGGTGTGCAGCCTGTATTACGACGCGATCCCCGGCCGCGCATCCTTCGAAAGCCCCTCGGGCACAATCTCCGGCCTTTTGACCCTCAAGCGCCAATACCGCATGGAAAAGGGCCGGCTCAAGTATTTCGTCGATACCGATTACAGCATTGACGACGCGATGCTGCTGGACATCCTCTCCGGCGCGTCCGAAGCGCATATGCGGCAGATCGTCTCCACGATCCAGTCCGAGCAGAATCTGGCCATCCGCTGCGAAAGGGCGCGCGTTTTGACCGTCACCGGCGGCGCCGGCTCGGGCAAGACCTCTGTGGCCATGCACCGCGCGGCCTATCTGCTCTATCGCCACCGCGACAGCCTGGACGCGCAGCGCATCTGTATGCTCGCGCCCAGCGATGCGTTCTGCGAATATATTTCCACCGTGCTGCCCGATCTGGGCGAGGACAACACGCGCTCCTCGACGCTCAAGGGCATTGTCGAAAAGCTGATCGGCAAGCGCGTCGAAACGCCCGTGCAGCAGTACGAGGCCCTCTTCGGCCCCAATCAGAAAATGCGCCGCGAAAGCGTCCGCTGGAAATCCGGCGCAGAGCTGATCAGCTGCCTTGACCGCGCCGCCGAGCGCTTTATCAGCGACGGCCCGAACTTTTCGGACGTGTCTCTGGGCGGCCGCCGTCTCTTCGCCCGCGAGGAGCTGGAGCGGATGTATCGCGACGAGCTGAAAACGCTCACCCCCGCACAGCGGCTCTCCCGCACGCTGGCACAGGCCGAGCGCCGCCTTGGCGAGATCGAAAAGACGCTCTACAGCCGCTATGAAAAGCAGCTGATCGACTCCTATAAGAACAAGGAGCTGGACTTCGCCACGCGCATGGCCGTCGCGCAGAAAATGCGGCCCGTGCGCGCGCAGCTGAACGATATGCTGACCATCAACCTCAGCCGTCTCTACGCCGCCGCCATTGAAAACGACGCGCCCGAAATCCTGGCCGAGGCCGCCCGCGAAAACGCCGACGCGAACCTGATCTGGTATGAGGACGCACCGGGGCTGGCCTATCTGGCGCTGCGGCTGGGCTGCGCAAAGCCCGATACCAACATCCTGCATCTGCTGGTGGACGAGGCGCAGGAATACGCCGACGTTTCATTCAAGCTGATGAAGCTCTACTATCCCAGGGCCGCGGTTACGCTGCTGGGCGATCCCAATCAGCGCACGCTGCCCGGCCTGCCCGAATGTCATCCCGAGAGCTGGGGCGCGCTGTTCGGCGAGAGCG
Source organism: Clostridiales bacterium (assembly GCA_004552515.1). Classification (GTDB taxonomy): domain Bacteria; phylum Bacillota; class Clostridia; order Christensenellales; family Aristaeellaceae; genus Firm-10. The sequence goes on along the minus strand of SFOF01000119.1, from coordinate 4,666 downwards.
ACGCGCCGCACATCACGCTCACGCGCGGCTATCGCTCCACGAAGGAGATCGCTGATTTCTGCGCCGCCTTCCTGCCCGAGGGCGCGGCGGTGCCCCAGCCGTTCGGCCGCAGCGGCGAAGCGCCCGAGATACTGCCCTTCTCCGCCGATGCGCTGAACGCCCGCCTGAACGCATGGCTGGACAGCGGCATCAGGCGCGCCGCCGTGGTCGCGCCCACGCAGCGCGACGCGGAAGCGCTCTCACGACAGATCAAAGGCTCCTTCCTGCTCACCGGCGATGTGAACGAGCTGGAGGACACCGGCGTGACGGTGGCCAGCCTGGCGCTCATGAAGGGGCTGGAGTTCGACGCGGTGGCGGTCGTCTGGCCGATGCAGGCCGAGCGCGACGAAGCCGAGGGGCGGCGGCTGTACACGGCCTGCTCCCGCGCGCTGCACAAGCTGACCGTATTCGACACGTCCACAGAGGAATGAACGCCGCGCTTCCCGGCGCTGAACGCAAGGCTTCCCGGCATTGGCGTCAGATCAGGGCGAAAATCGCGGATCCGGCAACGCGAATCCAGCTTTTTCGGCCCGTCCCGCATCGCGCATACTATATAGAAAGGACTCAGCATGAACGAACCGATTTTTGACATACTGATCGTCGGCGGCGGCGCGTCCGGCATGATGGCCGCGCTGGAAGCCCGAAGAAACGGCCCGGCGCTGCGCATCGGCGTGCTGGAGCGCATGAACCGCGTGGGCAAAAAGCTCATGGCCACCGGCAACGGCCGCTGCAATCTCACCAATCTCAACGCCGCGCCCGAACGCTATCACGGCGACGTGCCGTTCATGGAGCGCGCCATGGCCGCGTTCCCCCCGCGCGCTGTGCTCGATCGCTTTGAGGAATACGGCGTGTATCCGCTCGTCGAAGAGGGCGGCAAGGTCTATCCCATGAGCGAACAGGCTTCCTCCGTGCTGGACGCGCTGCGGCTGTCCATGGAAGAGGCTGATATCGCCGAGCTGTGCGATTTCGAGGCCGCTTCCCTGAAAAACGAACGCGGGGTGTGGCAGATCATATCCACATCCGGCGAGACGGCGCGCGCGCGGCGCGTGATCATGGCCTGCGGCGGGCTGACCGCGCCCAATCTGGGCGGCAGCGCGTCGGGCTACAGGCTGCTCGAAGCGCTGGGACACACGGTTACGCCGCGCCTGCCCGCGCTGGTGCAGCTCAAAACCGACGTTTCCCCCATCCGCGCGCTCAAGGGCATCAAGTATACCGGCGAGATCAGCCTGCTCGTGGGTGGCCGCGTCCAGCGCAGTGAGTCCGGCGAGGTGCTCTTTACCGAGTATGGCCTGTCCGGCCCGCCGGTATTGCAGCTTTCGCGCATCGCCGCGCAGGCGCTCTCCCGCCGCAATCCGCAGCCTGTCGCCGCGCGGCTGCACATACTGCCCATGAGCCGGGACGAAGCGCTCGAGCTGCTCGAAAGGCGCATAAAAACGCTGCGCGAAAGGCCGCTCGAAAACTTCCTCACCGGACTGGTCAACAAGCGCCTCGGGCAGACGCTCGTCAAGCGCGCGACCGATTTGCCGCTCTCCGCGCCCTCCGGCGAGATGACCGGCGAAGCCCTCGCCGAGCTGGCCGGCCTGCTCACCGGCTGGGAGATCGCCGTCACCGGCACGCAGGGCTTCGATCAGGCGCAGGTCACGGCGGGCGGCGTTCGCACATCGGACGTCGAACCGGACACGATGGCCTCGCGTCTCGTGCCGGGGCTGTACATCACCGGCGAAGTCCTCAACATCGACGGCGACTGCGGCGGCTTCAACCTCCAATGGGCGTGGGCCTCCGGCATGCTGGCCGGACAGAGCGCCGCCCGTTCGCTGACAGGAGAAAAACACGCATGATACGCATCAATAACGTCAAGGTTCCCCTCAATTACGATGAAAAAACGCTGCTCCATCTGGCGGGCGCAAAGCTCAACCTGCGCGGCGGCGTTGAGAGCGTGCGCATCGCCAAAAAGAGCGTGGACGCGCGCGACAAGAGCGACGTGCATTTCGTCATGGCGCTGGACGTAACGCTCAGGGACATGAGCGAGGAAAAGGCGATCGAGCGCCTGCCCCACGGCGTTCAGGCCGCGATCATAAAGCCGAGCGCCGTTCACACTCCCCGCCGCGACGCGGTGTTTGCGGCGAGGCCGCTGGTGGTCGGTCTGGGGCCGGCCGGTCTGTTCGCCGCCTGGGAGCTGGCGCGCTCCGGCGCAAGGCCGCTGATCGTCGAGCGCGGGCAGGACGTGGACCGGCGCAAGATAAGCGTCGATACCTTCTGGGCGGGCGGCGCGTTCAATCCGCGCTCCAATGTGCAGTTCGGCGAGGGCGGCGCGGGCGCGTTTTCCGACGGCAAGCTGACCACCGGCATCAGCGATCCCCGCTGCGAGCGCGTGCTGCATACGCTCCACGAGTGCGGCGCGCCGGAGGAAATCCTCTATCTGGGCAAGCCGCACATCGGCACGGACAGGCTCCCGCAGGTGGTCAAGACGCTGCGCGAGAGGATCGTGCGGCTGGGCGGCGAGGTGCGCTTCGAAACGCGTTTGGTCGATCTGATCCTCGAGGACGGCCGCGTGACCGGCGCGGTGCTCGAGGGCGCGGACGGACAGCGCGAAACCGTGGACGCGGACGGCGTGATCCTGGCCGTGGGCCACAGCGCGCGCGATACGTTCGAGGCGCTCCACGCGCTGGGCGTGCCCATGGTGCGCAAGCCCTTCTCCATCGGCGCGCGCATCGAGCACAAGCAAAAGCTCATCGATCGCAGCCAGTACGGCGCGGCGGCCTCGCATCCGGCGCTGGGCGCGGCCGATTACAAGCTGAGCGTGCGTCTGCCCAACGGACGCAGCGCGTATACCTTCTGTATGTGCCCGGGCGGCTACGTCGTCGCGGCGGCCAGCGAGACAGGCGGCGTGGTGACCAACGGCATGAGCGCCTTTGCCCGCGACGGCGAAAACGCCAACAGCGCGCTTCTCGTGGGCGTGGAGCCGGATGATTTCGGCGGCGAGGATCCGCTCGCCGGCGTGCGCTTCCAGCAGCATTGGGAACATCTGGCCTTCGAGCTGGGCGGCGGGAACTATCGCGCCCCGGCTCAGCGCGTGGGCGATTTCCTGCGCGGCGTTCCCTCAAAGGGCGCGGGCGACGTCGAGCCGACCTACCGCCCGGGCGTGACGTATACCGATCTGTCGCGCTGCCTGCCCGGCTTTGTGACCGAGACGATGCGGCTGGGGCTTGTGCAGATGGATCGCCGGCTGAACGGCTTTGCCTCAAGCGGCGCGCTGCTGACCGGCGTTGAGACGCGCTCTTCCTCCCCGCTGCGCATTTCGCGCGACGAGCATTGCCAGTCCGCCGTCAGGGGACTTTATCCCTGCGGCGAGGGCGCGGGCTACGCGGGCGGCATCCTTTCCGCCGCGGTTGACGGCCTGCGCTGCGCCGAAGCGCTGCTCGAGGAACACGGCGCGCGCTGATTCATCCGTTAATTTATGGTTATTTACCTTGTTAAATAAATGTCAGAATAATTTAACCTCAATCGGGTGATATTAGGGACACGCCATGCTTATAATATAGCGTACATGGTAATGAAGGAGGTTTATGTATCATGAAAAAGATTTTTGCGTCTATCCTGGCTGTTCTGATGATCGCGGCCTGCATGACCGCCTGCTCCAACAACGCGGCGACCACCACGCCCACCGACGCCCCCACGAACGCGGCCACCGATGCGCCCACCGACGCCCCGGCTGATGCTACTGACGCGCCCGCGGACACGGCGACCGACGCTCCGGCTGACACCGCCACCGACGCGCCTGCCAACAACGGCTGATCATCAGACAAAACAAAAGCATATAAAGCGAGAGGGAACGGCTGTAAATCGGCCGTTCCCTTTCCCGTATCTACGCAGACGAACCGCGCCGCCGCAGACGCTTTCATGCTTCACGGCGGCGCGATTTTGAATTGTCTCGAATCGACTTTTTTCAGTGGAATCAGCCCGACGCGCTCTACTCCCCGCGCGTAACCGTCAGCGTGCTGATGCCGAGCGCCGTGCAGCCCTCCGGCACGGAAACGCCCGTCTGCGGCCGCAGAAAGCCGCACCGCGCCCGGCCATCGTTTCCAAATTCGCACACGATGCGCCTGACTTTTTCATCCTCGTATTTTTCAACCAGCAGCCATTCAGCGTCTCTCGAGACGCTCATCCCCCAGCCGGTCTGCTCGAGCGCGTCCAAATCCAGCTCGTGCCGCGCAAGCACCGTGTTGTCCGCGCTCATCTCGCTGATCATGGCGCGCTGAGTGGGCGCCTTCACCTTCAGCGTCACGCTGATTTCAACCGTGCGCGCAACCGTTTTGCCATCCTTGTCCTTTACGTCGTAGGTGGCCGACTGCTTCTGCGTGCTGCTGTCCACCGAGCCCGCCACGCCGACCGCTTTGGAAACGGCGTAGAGCGTGCCGTCCGCGCGCCGATAGACCGGATCGAGCCGCCAGCTGACGTTCCCATCCTCAAGGCCGTCGGGCGCTGCATAGACGCTCGCCTCGACGGAATACGTCTCTTCGCGGCGGGTCTGCGCGCGCCGTCCGTTTTTCTCGGAAACATCCTTTACGAACTCATCGTCAACCTCAGGAAGCTCCTTAGCCTTAATCTCGTGGAGCTTTATTTTGAA
>SFOF01000118.1 GCA_004552515.1 Clostridiales bacterium | reverse complement strand
GACGCGGCGGGCAGCACCGGCGCGGACGTCTTTATCGACGCGATGCGCGCCGCCGTGCCCGAGGGGCTGCTGCTGATCCCGACGCACACTTTCCGCAATATCCGCGAGGACGGGCCTGTGTTCAACGTCCGCTCGACCATGCCCTGCATCGGCACGGTGCCCTGCGTGGCCGTTATCCGCGCCAATCGCGCCGTGGACGCGGGGGAGACGGCCTGCGTGCGCTCGCTTCATGTGTCCCATTCCGTGGCGGCGTTCGGGAGCGGCGCGCGGGAATTTGTGCGCGCCGACCGGCTCTCGCACACCCGCACGCCCATGACCGGCAGCTATGGCCGGCTCTATGATGCGGGCGGCAAGATCCTGCTCGTGGGCGTGGATCTGACGCGCAACACGTTCATACACGCCGTGGACGAATATCTGGACGCGACGGTATACGGCTCGAGCGTCATCACGGTGACCGACTATGACGGCGCGTCCTGGGCGCACGAGGAGCTGATCACCCGCGGGCCGGCCGCCGCGACGTTTAATCGCTATCAGACGGCGCTCGAGGACGCGGGCGCACTGGTTCATGGCCGCGTGGGCGACGCGCCTGCCCTGCTGGTTGACGCGCGCGGCTGCTTTGAAACGGTGCTGAAAATACGCCGCGGGGAGGAAAACGCATGACGATCGCGCTGACGCAGGAACAGATCCGCGAGGAGGGCTATGCGCTCTTGGGCGCGACGTTCGCCTATACTCAGGACGGCGCGCTGCTCATGGCCGCGTCGGTTTCGGACGGCTCGGACAGCGGCGTGGGCAATATGCTCTGGCGCAGCGAGGACGAGGGAAAGCGCTGGGCGCGCGCCGGCTTTATCGAAAAGTCCTTCCGCTATGACCGGCAGGGCAGCATGGTCAAGATGGGCGGGAACGCCGCGCTCTATGCCGACGCGGCGGCGGAGGTGATCCTCTTCACCGGCAATGAAATGTTCTGGGAGGCCGGCTGTTACGAGAGCACAAAGCGCAAGAGCCGCCTGTACTATCGCCTTTCCTTCGACGGCGGCCGCACGTTTACCGACAAGCGCTATGTCGTGCTGCCGGGGCGCACGCCGGACGCGCCGATTCCGGACGTGGTGTTCGGGCGCAACTTCGCGCTGAGCATGGCCTCGCAGACGCTGCGCGCGTCGGACGGCGCGCTGCTCGTGGCGCTGCAATGCCAGATGACGGACGAAGGCGGCGGGCTGATCGAGCCGGCGGGCTTTCACTTCTTTCAGTCGGGCGCGCTGAGGGCGGCGTGGAACGAGGAACGGCTGGATTACGACTGGGATATGGGCGATTACGTCCGCGTTTCGCCGGAGGAATCGACGCGCGGCGTGTTCGAGCCGACGTTCGCGCGGCTGGACGGGCGGCGTGTGCTGATGGTGATGCGCGCCTCGAACTATAAGCGCGAGCGCGATCTGATCGGGCGCAAGTTTTACGCCGTCTCGGAGGACGACGGGCGGCATTGGAGCGCCGCGCGGCCGCTTGACTACGACGACGGCGGCGTGATGTACTCGTCCTCCAGCGTGCCCAAGCTCTGGGCGCACTCGAGCGGGCGGCTGTACTATATCGGCGTGATCAACGCGCGCAATCCCGAGGGCAACGGCCCGCGCGCGCCGCTGTGCATCGCCGAGATCGACCGGACGCGCTGCTGCGTCATTCGCGAAAGCGTGCGTGTGATCGACCGGGCGCGGGAAGGCGCGGCGGACTACACCAACCACGGCGTATACGAGGATTCGCGCGGGCATATCGTCGTGTACGCGCCGTTCAAGGGCGCGCTGAACCGCTACGAAATTGAGGTCTAAAAACAGGCCCCGCCTGAAAACGCTCGCTGCGGCGATTCGGGCGGGGCGGTTTGCGGAGGAATGTGCTGTTCAATGTGTTTGCTATGAATCGGCGTTATGTTTACAGGGGCGCACGCATGACGGGATGTCCAGTCGCGCGATGGAATAAGTAAATCCCCGCCCTCAAACGCGCCGTTATTTTATTTCGGCGCGCGGGGGCGGGGACTTGCTCTATATCCTCTGTCAGAACAGCTGCACGATCACCTGCGTGATCAGCGCGGCGGCGCTGGCGACGACGGCCACGGTGAGCAGCGATTTTTCGCGCCAGGCCAGCGCCAGTGCCACGATCAGCGCGGCGGCGGCCGAGGGAATCGAGCCGGCGGAATAGAGCATCGAGGGCAGCGTCATGGCGCTTAAGACCGCATAGGGCACATAGTAGAGGAACGAGCGCACGAAGCGGCTGCTGATCTTCTTGCGGAACAGCGCCAGCGGCAGCATGCGGATGAGATAGGTCACGATGGCCATGACCGCCAGCTGCGGCAGAAACACAGACCAGCTCACTGTTCATCGCCCTCCTCTCTGATGGGGAACATTTTTGCGCAGAACGCCGACACCGGCACCGCGCACAGGATCACCGCAAAGCCGCCCGAAATGTTCCTGAGATAGGGTGTATAGCGCATCACGCAGGCCAGCAGCGCCGCCAGAATCACCGCCGCGCGCACCGATCGGCTCTTCTTCGCCGGGGGTATGATGATGGCGATGAACATGCCGTATATCGCCACGCCCAGCGCGTTCAATATCAGCTCGGGCAGGAGCGAGCCCGCCGCCGCGCCCAGCAGCGTGCCCAGCGCCCAGCCGAAATACGGCGCGGTCATCAGGCCGGTGAGATACGATATGCCGACCGTGCCCGGCTGCCCGCTGGCCACGGCGAACACCTCGTCCGTGTTGCAGAAGGCGAAGAACATGCGCCGCGGCACGGTCATGCTCGCGTCCATCTTCTGCGAGAGGGAGAGCGACATGAGCGCGTAGCGCAGGTTGATGACCAGCTGCGTCAGCGCCATCTCAAACAGCGGCGCGGCGGAGATCATCAGCTCGAGTCCCGCCAGCTGACCGGCGGAGGTGACGTTTGTCATGGAGATCAGCACCGCCTGCACGACGGACAAACCGCCGCGCACCGCCATGATGCCGAACGTGAAGGCGACGGACAGATACCCCAGTCCGATGGGCACGCCGTCCTTAAATCCCTTTGAAAAATTGCTGTTGTTGTTCATGATCAGTCTGCTCCCGTATTACTGTGATACTGTCCGGCGCGGCGAAACGCGCTTCGGAACCGGCGGATAACCGTACCGCCGAAATATTATTATAGCGCGTGAAAAGGTTAAAGAGCGCACGAAACGCGGCGCCTGCGAGAGGGCCGCGCTTTTTGTGGCTGACTTTTCGCGGGAATGAGGGGGACGCGCCGCGCTACGCCTGATTCTGCTCCATCAGCTCGAGCATTTCCCAGATGCGCTGAAGGTCGTCGCTCGACTGATAGTGTATGACCAGCTTGCCCCTGTTCGCGTCGCCGTTTAACTCCGCGCGCGCGCCGAACACGTCCCGCGCCATGCGTTCGAGGTTGACGAATTCCGGATCGCGCTCGGTCTTTTTCGGCTTGTCTTCGGCGGGCTTTTCCTGCTGGAGCTGCGCGCACATCTTTTCCATCTGGCGCACCGACCAGCCCTGCTCTGCCGCCATGGCGGCGAGCTTTAACTGCGTCTCCTCCGGCAGCGGAATGAGCGCGCGGGCGTGGCCGCTGGTGAGCGCGCCCTCCTCCAGCATATGCCGGATCGGCTCAGGCAGCGTCAGCAGGCGCAGCAGGTTCGCCACGGCGCTTCGGCTGCGGCCCAGGCGCTCGGCTGCGGCCTCCTGCGTCAGGCCGCACTGCTCCATCAGCCGGTTCACGCCGGTCGCCTCCTCGATGGGGTTGAGGTCGTCGCGCTGAAGGTTCTCCACCAGCGCGGCCTCCAGACGGCGCACCTCGTCCCAGTCGCGCACGATGGCGGGGATCTCGGTCAGTCCCGCCAGCCGCGCCGCGCGCCACCGGCGTTCGCCCGCGATGATGACGTAGCGCCGGCCGGACTTGTGCACCAGGATCGGCTGGATCACGCCCACCGATCTGATCGACGCGGCCAGCTCGCCCAGCGCGTCCTCGCTGAAGCGGCGGCGCGGCTGATCGCGGTTGGGATCGATTTCGCTCAGGCGCAGGCTCACCACCGCGTCGGCTGAAGGCGTCGCCTCGGCGGCGATCAGCGGATTGGCGCGCTCCACCTCGTCGGGCGCTCCGCCTAGCAGCGCGTCCAGTCCGCGCCCCAGGCCGCCCCTGTTCTTCGACATAGATTCAAGCCTCCCGATATGTTATTCCTCTTCGCCCTCGTTCCATTCGATGAATTCCGCCGCCAGCGCGCGATAGGCCTCCGCGCCGGTGCTGCGGGAATCGTATACGTTGATCGGCTCGCCATGGCTGGGGGCTTCGCTCAGGCGCACGTTGCGCGGTATGATCGCGCCGTAAACGCGGCTCTTGAAGTACTTTTTGACCTCCTGCACCACTTGCAGGCCCAGGTTCGTACGGCCGTCGAGCATGGTCAGCACGACGCCCTCGATCTCGAGCGCGGGGTTTAAGCGCTTCTTGACCAGCTGCAATGTGTTCATCAGCTGCCCCACGCCCTCCAGCGCGTAGTATTCGCACTGTATGGGAATGAGCACGCTGTCCGCGGCGGTCATGGCGTTGAGCGTCAAAAGGCTTAGAGACGGCGGGCAGTCGATGAATATGTAATCGTACTGATCGCGCACGGCCTCAAGCGATTTGCGCAGCAGCGTCTCGCGCTCGGGGATGGCCACCAGCTCGATCTCCGCGCCGGCCAGCGCCATGTCGGAGGGCAGCACGCTGAGATTGTCAAATTCGGTTTTGCGGACGGCGGCCCCGGCGCTTTCCTCGCCCAGCAGCACGTCGTAGACCGACGGCGTTCTCTCGGCCACGCCCAGCCCGCTCGAGGCGTTGCCCTGCGGATCGATGTCCACCAGCAGCACGCGCTTTCCTTTCTCGGCGACGCACGCGGCCAGATTGACCGACGTCGTGGTCTTGCCCACGCCGCCCTTCTGATTGGATACGGCGATAATTCGACTCATCTGTATAACCCTCTCAGGCGGCTCAAAACACCGCTTCAATATTCTCCTATGATATTGTATCAACTTTCAGGCCGAATGGCAAATAAATCTGCGTTATAATTCCGAGACGGGCGGCGGAATCTCGAGATCGTAAAAATAATTTTCAAAAATCGTAAATTTGCTATTTACAAACGCGCGCAAGTGTGTTATTATAAAGCTGCAAGAGGAAGGAAGCCCCAACGAACGCGGCGCGGCTCACGGGCGGCGCGCGGAACGGCGGATCAGGCGGCTGAGAGAGGCCGCGGGGCGCAAAGTCTCTTCCTTAGTCAGAATAGCGCGATTCGGAAAGAGGTGATTCCGTTGAACGAAACCGAGATCCAGCAGGGACGCCCTGAGAAGGGGCGGATTTCGCTCGGCGGGAGCCGCCTGAGCGGGCGCGTAGGCTGACGGTATCCGCGTTTAATGCGGCATGAAGTGAAGATGAGTCAGAGAGCGCGATGCGAAAGGGCGGCTCAGACCGGGCGGCGCGTTTGAACCGCGCGCGGGCTTCGGGCGGGCGCTTCATGAGACAGTTGATGAATTCAGGGAAGAATGATATAGATCATTTTTTCGGAAAAGTGGAACTGCCGCAATGAAGGACAGGGCGCTGTAGAGGGGCGCCCGATGTGAAACGCCTTTGCTTAGAATGAGCTTGATTCGATCGTTTTCAATTCGAGGAATTTCAATTCGAACGTTTTCGATATGAAGGCGAAACGTCCAGCTTTCCCGTTTCGCGCATGGAGCGGCCGGAGCGCCGCGCAGGACGAAACGCGCTGACAGGCCGATTTGGCCGGACGACAACAGAATAGCTTTTCCAGTGCGCGGCTTTCGCTGCGAATGAGGTGATGTTTTCCCCTGAGAGTGCGTGAAGGGTGTGCTCCTTCGCCAAGCCGGAACGCCGAATCGATTATGAAGGCCGCGTTTTTCTTCATCATGGAGGTCCCCCTGACAAGTGAATGGCGCGAGCCGACGGCCGCTGCGGTCGTCGGCTCGCTTTTTGACGGGCTGCGCGAAACGCGTCTCGAAATTCCCGCTCGGGCGGGCGTTCGCCGCGCGGGTTTCGCACAATGTGTCTTCCGGCGCTGAACTGGGGCTGAAATCGGAAAGCGCTTCGAGTGCCGCGCGCGGATGCTTCGGCAAATCCGGCGGGCAAAAATCCTGCGCGCCGAAAAGGAATAAAGCAAATCGGGCGCGCCGGCTGCCCGGAAATGTGAGGCTGACATGGAAATTCTGTACTATACCCGCAGGGGCGCTGAGAACGCTCATCCCAATTCCGCCGTCCGCTGGCTGACGGTCGGGGATTACGCCGTCTTTTGCGATCATCTGGCGCTGTGCGGCCAGCACCCGCTCGACGAGTCCGTCTGGAAGGCGTCGTATGAAGAGGGAACGGCCTATTGCGGGCTGTTTGTGAACGGCGAGATGGTCGCGCGCGCCTGCGTCGAAAAGTATTCACTGAACGCGTGGGAGGTCGCCGACGTGCGCACGGCGGGGCCGCATCGCGGGAAGGGCTATGCCTTCGCGGTCAGCGCCTTCGTGCTGGAGTCCATCCTCGCCCAGGGCAAAACGGCCACGATCCGCACCGAGGCAGACAACGTGAAAATGCAGCGGGTGATCGAAAAGCTGGGCTTTTCCAGGCTGTGATTTTTGCGGTGCGTTATGGGCGATCGAGGGCGGCGCGGCGGCATGAACGTCAAAAGGTTGGCCGCGTGGGCGCTGCTTTTGATCCTTTCGGCGAGCGGCGTTTGCCTGGCTGAGGAATCCGGGAGCGGCGCTATGCTGAAGGATCCAGATCTGTTTTACGAGGAGCACGTCGATGAGGCCGTTCCCTATGCGGACAGCCGCTTCTTCGACGTTTCCTACGGGGTCTACGACGACGCGCAGACCGAAACGGGGCGAGATGAGCTGCGGGGGCTTCTGTTTGTG
>SFOF01000117.1 GCA_004552515.1 Clostridiales bacterium | reverse complement strand
CATGGTTTCGGATGAGACAAGCTCGTCGTCCAGCACGCGGTATTTGCCGCCGTCCGGCGCGGGCACGTCGCCGTTTACGTCCAGAGGCGCGATCGTGAACCAGGAATAGACGGTCATCGCGGAGAGAATCTCATCCTGCGCCGAAATGTCCGTTTCGTCGCTTTCGGCCAGCGCGGGGTCGCTCAGCGATAGAAGCAGGACGAGCGCGAGCAGCAGACTGATCGCTCTGCGGGCGGAGGAAAGGCTCATAGACGCGGGATAAAAGCCATGTTTCATGTTTGAAAACCTCATATGCGCCGATTGAACGGCGGCTGATCGTCGAGCGCGGCACGGTGTATTGACCGCCGCGTTCATGGGGGAGGGAGCGTTGACGCGCTGCCAATGCGCGCCGTTAGGGCCTGCGGATTCTGACGGTTTTTTCGAGACACGAATTCAACGTTCTTGCCGCGCTTGAGTGTAAAGCCCTCGATTCAGCGCCGCTAAACCTTCGGCCTTTTGCCGGAACAGCTGAAGAATCCGTCTGCGGCTTTCTTCCTTTGAAGCGCGCTCATGGACGAAACCGGCGATGCGCGCCGTTAAGGCTCAAGGGTGTGAAAAGGCTCTCCCAGACGCGAATTCAGCGCTTCGGCGCTATGTTCGGAAGCGAAAGCCTGTAATTCCCTCCTTGCTAGAAAGCGCTTTTTGCGGCGCTTACATCGGTGTGTTGAACCACGCGTCGGCAAAGAAGGCGTTGCCCAGATGGCGCACGGCGCACCAGCCGACGCGTTCGGGCACGGCGGTATCCAGACTCTCGCCCAGCGCGTGGATGCGCCGGAGCATGAAATCGGGATCGACCACCGCCGTCATGGGCAGATGATAGCGTTGGAGGCACTCGGCAATGCGGTCGGCTGTGCCGCGCGCGCTCATGCCGCAGCGTTCCGCAGCGCAGGCGGTGACGCGCATACCCACGCCCACCGCCTCGCCGTGCAGAAGGCCGCGATAGCGCTGCGCCGTCTCTATGGCGTTGGCGAGGCCGTGTCCCAGCAGGAGCTTGCGCCGGTCGGTTCCGGAGAGCGACTGCTTGATGGCCAGGCAGCGCCAGGCGATTTCCTCCATGCGCACCTCGACGGCGGCGCGCCCTGTGAGCGTTTCGAGCTGATGGAAGAGCGCGGCGTCGGCGGCGCAGGCGCTCTTGATCACCTCGGCCATGCCGCTTTCGAATTCGCGCTCGGGCATCGTGCAGACGGTCTGCGGGTCGATCAGCGTCAGCGTCGGCGGGAAGAAGGAGCCGATCATGCGCGAGCCGAGCTTATACTCGAGCGCCGTCTTGCCGCCCACAGCCCAGTCGGCCATGCCGATGAGCGTCGTGGGGACGTAGACCAGCCGCACGACCGATTTGTAGTTCCACGCGGCGTAGCCCACGCTGTCGCACAGCTTTCCGCCGCCCATGGCGACCAGCGCGTCCTCGGGCGAGAGCGCCATGTCGGTCATCGCGGCGGTGATCTCGCGCAGCGCGTCCAGCGTCTGGGCATAGCCGCCGGTGGGCAACGTCAGCACATAGGGCCGGATCATCGCCGCCTCGAGCGAACGCACGACGCGCGCGCCGTAGAGCCGGTCGATGTTTTCGTCCACGATGAGCAGCGCGCGGCGGGGGTGTAGCGTCTCGCTCAATCGGTCGCCCAGCCGTCCGGTCAGGCCGTTGTCCAGATGAATGTCGTAGTAATAATCGCCCACGGAGGCGCGGATTCTCTGCATAAGGCTCCTCCGTCAGCGCAGTATGGGGTTTCGGCCAGCCTCGCCCGCCTTGCGCGGGAAGGACGCGGGCGTGGGCGCGTTCTTGCGGACGACGCACAGCCGGTGATCCCAGTCGCGGCCGGGGAAAGCGACCCTTGGCGTCTCGAGACATTCGGATTTCATGCGCTTCAGGATCGCGCCCGACTGAGCAAGCTCCTCATCCAGCGACGGCCCCTTGTAGGCGATGAAGCGCCCGCCGGCCTTCACGAAGGGCAGCGTCAGCTCGCACAGCGTCGGCAGCGCGGCCACGGCGCGGGCGACGGCCAGATCGAAGCGGTCGCGGTAGTCGGGCAGCTTTGCCGCGTCCTCGGCGCGGATGTGAACGGCCTCGGCGTTGAGATTCAGCCGGTCGATCACGCCCTGCAAGAACTTCACGCGCTTGCCCAGCGAGTCCATCAGCACGACGTGAATGTCGGGCCGCGCGATGGAGAGCGGTACGCCCGGAAAGCCCGCGCCCGTGCCCACGTCGCACAGCGTTTTTACGCCGTCCATGAGCTGCGGCGCGGCGAGCGGGGCGAGGGAATCGAGATAGTTGCGGTCGACGGCCTCGGCGGGATCGTCGGGCACGCGGGTGAGGTTCATGACCCTGTTGGTTTCAACGAGCATTTCGTGATAGATCACGAGCTTGTCCGGCGCGTCGTCGGGCAGTGCAATGCCCATGGCGGCGGCGCCGGCGCGGATCAGTTCGCGCATGGGCTGTCCTCCCTGTGTTCGCGGCGGTATTTTTCAAGATAGATCATCAGCGCGGCCACGTCGCCCGGCGAAACGCCCGGTATGCGCGCGGCCTGGCCGATCGAGCGCGGGCGGCGCGCGGTCAGCTTCTGGCGCGCCTCGATGCGCAGCGTCTCGAGCGACATATAGTCGATCTCGCCGGGGATGAGCATCTCCTCCGAACGGCGGAACTGCTCGATCTGCGCGCGCTGGCGGTCGAGATAGCCCTCGTATTTGACGGAGATCTCGGCCAGCTCGAGCGCGTCGGCGTTCTGAGAAGCGAGCCACTCGTCCAGCGCGAAGAGATCGGTCATGGTCATCGAGGGACGGCAGAGCAGCTCGCGCAGCCCCAGCGCGCCCTTCTCACACGGCGCTTCGCCATGCGCGGCGAGCAGCGACTGCAGTCTTTCGTCCGCGGGGACATAGGTTTCGCGCAGGTGGCGGACGATCCTTTCGCTGTTTTCGCGCTTTAAGAGCATTTTCTCATAGCGCGCGCGGCTCACCAGCCCGATTTTATAGCCCATTTCGGTCAGACGCTGATCGGCGTTGTCCTGGCGCAGCAGCAGCCGGTATTCGGCGCGGCTGGTCATCATGCGGTACGGCTCGTCCGTGCCCTTTGTGGTCAGGTCGTCCACCAGCACGCCGATGTAGGAATCGGCGCGGGTGAGTATGAACGGCGCGTCGCCGCGGACATGAAGCGCGGCGTTGATGCCGGCGTACAGTCCCTGCGCGGCGGCCTCCTCATAGCCGGACGTGCCGTTGATCTGCCCGGCGCAGTACAGACCGCTCACCGGCTTTGTGGAAAAATCGGCGTTCAGCTGAAGCGGGTCGATGCAGTCATACTCGATGGCGTAGGCCAGGCGCACGATTTCGGCGTGCTCGAGGCCGGGGATGGAGCGGTACATATCGCGCTGAACGTCCTCCGGCATACTGGTGGAGACGCCCTGCACATACCATTCGACGGTGTAATCGCCCTCCGGCTCGAGGAACACGGGATGGCGCTCCTTGTCGGCGAAGCGCACCACCTTGTCCTCGATGGAGGGGCAGTAGCGCGCGCCGGTGCCGTGGATCGTGCCCTTGTACATGGGCGCGCGGTGCAGATTGGCGCGGATGATGTCGTGCGTTTCGGGCGTGGTGTAGGTGAGATAGCAGACCGCGCGGTTGTGAAGCGGCTTATCGGTCATGAACGAGAACGGCACGACCGGCTCGTCGCCGTACTGCGGCTCCATTTTGGAAAAGTCGATTGTGCGGCCGTCCACGCGCGCGGGCGTGCCCGTCTTGAAGCGGCGCACGGAAAAGCCCAGATCGACCAGCGACTGTGTGAGCTTTGTCGCGCAGGTCAACCCCTGCGGGCCGCCCTGCCAGTCGCAGTCGCCGATGATGATGCGGCTCTTCAAGTACACGCCGCAGGCAAGCACCATCGCGCGGCAGGCGATGACCGCGCCTGTGGTGGTTTCAAGGCCGGTCACATGGCCGTTTTCGGTCAGTATGCGCGCGGCCTCGCCCTGACGCAGCACGAGGTTCTCCTGCTCGTCGATGGCGCGGCGCATCCTCAGGCGGTAGGCCAGCTTGTCGGCCTGTGCGCGCAGCGAGTGAACCGCCGGGCCTTTGCCGGTATTGAGCATACGCGACTGGAGGAACGTGTCGTCGATCGCCAGTCCCATCTCGCCGCCCAGCGCATCCAGCTCACGCACCAGATGCCCCTTGGCTGTACCGCCGATGGAGGGATTGCACGGCATGAGCGCCACCGCGTCCAGATTGAGCGTCAAAAGCAGCGTCTTAAAGCCCAGACGCGCGCAGGCCAGGCCCGCCTCGCATCCAGCGTGACCCGCGCCGACGACGATAACGTCAAAACTTTCCAATGATTTGACACCTCTTAAAGCAGACCAGCTCCAGATCGTCGCGCCACACCGCGTCGGTGTCCTCCCAGGGGAGGAAGTGCTGCGCCATCAGCTCGCCCCAGCCGCCCGGCGTGTTGTGCGTGTCGAGACGGCCCTTGTAGAGCGCTTTTTCGATGCGGTAGGGCCGCTCCTCATAGAAGAACATGAGGTTTTCATTGAGCGCGATCAGGCCGTATTTGTCGCCGCAGCCGGGCTTTTCCTCCTGGAGCTGATTGTGATAGAAGATGTAGCTGGAGATCATCTCGGGGCGCAGGCGGTTGAGACGGCCGAAGGGCTGCCCCTGTTCCTTGTCGCGCCATGGATCGTTTTCGGTCGGGCGGTTGTAATGGAATACCTCGTTCATGCGCACGTAATGGCGCTTTTCCTCGGCGAAGGGCACCGTCTCGAGGTGCGTATTCAACGCGGGGAACAGCTCGTCCGGCGTGCGCAGAGCGGCGGCGCACTCGTAATAGAAGAACAGATTGCGATGGAAGCGGAAAACGCTCAGCGTGAGCACGTCCTCGGGCAGCACGGTTTCGTTCAGGATGCGCTTTCCCTCGTCCTCATGGCCCGTGAGCAGCTGGGCGCGGTAGACCAGACGTTGAACCAGCATATTTCATTCTCCTTTGCATGACGCACGGATGATATGATACAACAAACCATATTGAATGATATACAAGCGCGCTCCGTTTGTCAAGCGCGTTTCAATGAAGAAACGGCGCGCAAGGGCAAGAAAAGACTTGCGCGAAGAGAGCGCATCTGCTATGATAAGATCATGTGAAGGAGTGACGTTATTATGAGCCGACATATCGATACGATTCCCGTCTGGGACGCCTATAAAACCGACTGCGAGTGCCCGCTGTGCGCGCTGATGAAAAAGAATGAGGAGGACTATGTGGACAATTTCCTCGGCGCGTCGGTCATGGAGCCGGATCGCCGGGTCGAGGTGAACGAGAAGGGCTTCTGCCGCCGCCATTTCAAGATGATGTTCGACGCGGGCAACCGGCTGGGGCTGGCGCTGATGACCGATACCTATATGCGCCGTACTCTTGAAAAGCTGACGAAGAACGCCGAGACGCTGGCCGCCGCCGCGCGCGAGGAGGGACAGAAGGGCCTGTTCGCGCGCATGGGCAAGAAGAGCGCCGATATTCCCGCCGCCGCGGCGGAGGTGCGCGCCATGACCGCCAGCTGCATATTCTGCGACCGCTTAAACGCCGCCATGGAGCGCTATGTGTATACGCTGCTGTATATGTATGCGCACGAGCCGGACTTCAAAAAGGCGCTGGCCGAATCGAAGGGCTTCTGTCTCGATCATTACGCGCAGGTGCTGGAGGAAGCGCCGAAGCATCTTCATGGCCGTGATTTGCAGGAATTCATCGAGACTGTCTCGAAAATCGAAATGGAAAACCTGACCCGCGTGGAGAAGGATCTGGAGTGGTTCACGCTCAAGTTCGACTATCGAAATCGCGATAAGCCCTGGGGCAACAGCCAGGACGCGGTGGAGCGCTCGGTCAACAAAATGCGCGGCGGCGCTGTCTGAAAGGAGAAAACCGGCCATGAAAATTCGGATTGAAAAGCGCTATATGCTCATCCCCGTCGGCACGGAGGCGCAGAGAAAAAAGCTCCTGCTGCGCGACGAGGCGGGCACGATTCGCGTCGAGCTGGACGCGCGCCTGAGCGCCGCACCCGATTACCGGCTGCCCTACGATCTGCGCGATTATATCGGGCAGGAGATGACGCTCTCCACAGAGCCGGCGGTCGATTTTCAGCCGGTCTTTGTCGATCAAGCGGACGATACCGGCCTGTATCGCGAAAAGCTGCGTCCTGCGGCGCACTTCACCGCGCCGCGCGGCTGGATCAACGATCCCAACGGCTTCGTTTACTATGAGGGGCGGTATCATCTGTTCTATCAACATAACCCCGCCGACACGGTGTGGGGCAATATGCACTGGGGGCACGCCGTGAGCCGCGATCTCGTCCACTGGGAGGACAGAGGCGAGGCGCTCTTTCAGGACGAGCACGGCGCGATGTATTCCGGCTCGGCGGTGATCGACGAGCGCAATCTGACCGGCCTTCAGCGGAACGAGCACGCGCCGCTTCTGTTGTTCTACACGGCGGCGGGCGGCAGCGGAAGGATGAACGAGAGTGCGCCGTTCACGCAGCGGCTGGCCTACAGCACCGACGGCGGCGAGACGTTCGTCAAATATCCGCGGGCGATCCTGCCGCATATCGTCGAGTGCAACCGCGATCCGAAGATCGTCTGGTGCGGCGAGCTGGGCTGTTATGTCATGGCGCTCTATCTGCGCGGGCGGGAGTTCGCGCTCTATCGCTCGGAGAATCTGCTGGACTGGACGGAGCATCAGCGGCTCTGCCTTGAGGACGACGACGAATGTCCGGATTTCTATCCGCTCGAGTGCGGGGGCGAGCGCTATTGGGTGCTGACCGCCGCGCACGATCACTATCTTATCGGGCGCTTCGAGCGCGGCCTGTTCCAGCCGGTTCAGTCGCCCGAAAAGCTGCACGCGGGCAGGAGCTATGCC
>SFOF01000116.1 GCA_004552515.1 Clostridiales bacterium | reverse complement strand
GGGCTCATCCGCACGGACAAATCATCGCCTGCGGCGGCGCGACGGGCGATCTGCCGGTCAGCGAGGCGGCGGAGATGAAGCGCAGCCTGATTGGCATGGGCGTTCCGGAAACGGACATTATAATGGAAGATTCCTCCCGCATCACGCGCGAAAACCTGACGAACGCGCTCGCCCTGCTGGACGATGCGGACAGGGAAAGCCTGTATTTGGCGACCAGCGACTATCATATGCCGCGCGCGCTTCTGACGCTCAGGCGATGCGGCGGGCGGGCGAAGGCGCATCGCGTCCGAATTCCGCCGTCGGGCGACAAGCTCCGAAAAATGTTCTTTGAACTGCTCTATACGGTCGATCTTCTCATGGGACATCAGGACGCGGGCGCGCGCCGTCCGGCCTGGACGCGGGCGATCATGCGTCTGCTGCGCCAGAACAAGCCGTAGAGCGTTCGACAGGAAACGCGCGTTTTTATTCAAATCGCGGTCGAATCCATGAGGAGTTTGTGTTAAATCGCATTTTGAGCAGGGAAAGCGGCGGCGGGCGTTGTATATATCAACAACATGGGGCATACTGAAACATAATCGTAAATCCAGAAATTAACCTGTCAAAAGATGGTTCGCCCCGGCAGGAAAATGTCTGTTCATGGCGAAACAATAGATTACAGGACAGGTGGTGGCAAATGAGTTCCAGGCTTCCGGACGTCTGGCTGGACGAGCTGAGAGGGCGCGTCGATATTGTGGACGTGGTGTCGGATTATGTCGAGCTGAAGCAGAAAGGGCGCAGGTTCTGGGGACGCTGTCCCTTCCACGGGGAAAAGACGCCGTCCTTCAGCGTGGACAGCGAAGCACAGATGTATTACTGCTTCGGCTGCCATAAGGGCGGCACGGTCATCAATTTTGTGATGGACATCGAGCGCATGGAGTTCATGGACGCCGTCAGGATGCTGGCCGAGCGGGCGCACATGGAGCTGCCCGAACGCGTCGGCGACGGTCGCGACAGCGACAAAATGCGCGCGCTCAGGGAACGCATCTACGAGGCCAATCTCGAGGCGGCGCGCTTTTATCACGCCACGATCTGGACGGCGGAGGGCGCGAAGGCGCTGAGCTATCTGCACAAACGCGGGCTGGACGACGCGGGCATACGCCGCTTCGGACTTGGCTCCACGGCGCAGGGCTGGGACGCGCTCACGCGCCATTTGACCGGGAAGGGCTTTACGTTCGAGGAGCTCAAGCAGGCCGGTCTTGCGAGCGAGAAGGACGGCCGCCGCTACGACATGTTCCGCGACCGCGCGATGTTTCCCATCATCAACCCGCAGGGCAAGGTGCTGGGCTTCGGCGGGCGCATCATGGGCGACGGTAATCCCAAATACCTCAACACATCGGACACGCCGGTGTTCAACAAGCGGCAGGGACTGTACGCCCTCAACATGGCGCGCAAGGAGCGCGGGCTGAAGCGGCTGATTCTGGTCGAGGGCTATATGGACGTGGTGTCGCTGCGCCAGCAGGGCGTTCCGGGCGTTGTGGCGACGCTGGGCACGGCGCTCACCGAGGAGCAGGCGCGCCTGTTCAAGCGCTATGCGCCCGAGGTGTGGGTGTGCTATGACGGCGACGGCGCGGGGCAGAAGGCGATTCTGCGCGCGCTGGATATTTTTGAATCGCAGGATATGCCGGCCAGAGTCATCGACATTCCGGGCGGCATGGATCCCGACGAGTATGTGCGGGAGAAGGGCGCGGACGGCTTTGAGGCGCTCAAGCCGATGCCGCCGTGCGAATATCGGATGCTGCGCGCGGCCGACGCGGTCGATCTGACCACGCAGGACGGGCGCACGCAGTACGCCATCGCCTGCTGCAACATACTGCGCAAGGTCAAAAATCCCGTCGAGCTGGAGAACTATCTCGATAAGCTGATCGTGCAGACCGGCTTTGCGCGCGAGGTGCTCATGCGCCAGATCGGCGTTGAAGCGCTGGCGGCGGAGCAGAGGCATCCCGCGCAGACCGACAGGCCGCTCCGGCGCGAAACGCATAAGGAGCTGCCCGAGCACGTCAAGGCGCAGCAGATGCTGGTCAATCTCATGGCCGCGGGGCGGCTTGAACGCGCGCTGCCGATGGACGCGGCGTTCGTTACGGAGCCGTATAAGACCATCGCGCGCCTGTTGTCCGAGGGGCAGACACCGGCCGCCATCGTCGAGCAGCTCGACGAGAATGTGCGCGACGAAGCGGCGCAGGCCATGCTTTCGGACAGCAACATAGAGGCGGATAAGACGGCTCTGGCCGTTTCCCAATGTATGAATAAAATCCGACTGTACCAAACGGAAAAACGGATCGAAGAGACGAAGGCCCGAATGAAAGAGGAATCCTCGCCCGAAAAGCGGGCGGAGCTGATCGGCCTTTTGTCGCAGCTGATGAACGAGCTTGGCGCGGCCAAGAAGAGCCTGAAGGAGTGAAGCGGGTTGAGCAATCAAAACAGTCAGAACAGCAACGAGCTTGAAGCAAAGAAGGACCGCGTTCGGGAACTGCTCGATATGGGCAAATCCAAGGGAACGCTGACATATAAAGAAATCATGGATCAGCTGGTGGACGTGGAGCTTGAGCCGGAGCAGTTCGACAAAATCCTTGAAACGCTCGTAGCGCTGGGCGTGGATGTCGTCAACGAAATCAAGCTGGACGAGGGCGACGGCGAACCGGAGCCGGAACCGGCCATCGAGGATCTGGACATCAGTGTGCCCGAGGGCATCAGCATCGACGATCCCGTCCGTATGTACCTCAAGGAGATCGGCAAGGTTCCGCTTCTCTCTGCCGATGAGGAAATCGAAATCGCCAAGCGCATGGAGGAGGGCGACGAGGCCGCGCGCAAGAAGCTGGTCGAGGCCAACCTTCGCCTGGTCGTTTCCATTGCCAAGAGATATGTCGGTCGCGGTATGCTCTTCCTCGATCTGATTCAGGAGGGCAATCTGGGCCTCATCAAGGCGGTCGAAAAGTTCGACTACCGCAAGGGCTATAAATTCTCGACCTACGCCACCTGGTGGATCCGTCAGGCCATCACGCGCGCCATCGCCGATCAGGCCCGCACGATCCGCATCCCGGTGCACATGGTCGAGACGATCAACAAGCTGATCCGCGTCTCCCGCCAGCTGCTCCAGCAGAACGGTCGTGAGCCGCAGCCTGAAGAGATCGCCGCCGAGATGGGCGTCTCGGAGGAAAAGGTACGCGAGATCATCAAGATCGCCCAGGAGCCTGTGTCGCTCGAAACCCCCATCGGCGAGGAGGAGGACAGCCATCTGGGCGACTTCATCGCCGACGACGATTCGCCCGCGCCCGCCGAAGCCGCCGCCTATACGCTCCTGCGCGAGCAGCTGATGAACGTGCTGGACACGCTGACCCCCCGCGAGGAAATGGTGCTGCGTCTGCGCTTCGGCCTGGTGGATGGCCGTTCCCGCACGCTGGAGGAGGTTGGCAAGGATTTCGGCGTTACGCGTGAGCGTATCCGTCAGATCGAGGCCAAGGCGCTGCGCAAGCTGCGTCACCCCAGCCGTTCGAAGAAGCTCAAGGATTATCTGGATTAACCGTATAGCCATCTGCCAGAAAGCCGGGCGACGCTGCGACCCCGGCTTTCTGTAATGCTGATGAAACGCCACTCTGCTTCAAAAAGGAGCCTTGCGATATGATCGAACTGGACGAGCGGCTGTCCATGCTTTTTGATATGATCCCGCCCTGCGCCGCCGCCGCGGACATCGGCGCGGATCACGGCTTTCTGGGCGCGCGGCTGCTCGAATCGGGCAAATGCGGGCGCGTCGAGTTTCTTGATATCAGCGAACCGTCGCTTAAAAAGGCGTGGCGGCTGGTACGCCGCTGCAACCTGATGGAGCGCGCGGAGTTCACCGTGGGCGACGGCGTTGCGGCGCTCAAAAACCCGGCGGACGCCATTGTCATCGCGGGCATGGGCGCGCCGACGATCTCCGGCATCGTCGAGCGGGGCCTGAGCCGTCTGGAGCATACGCGGCTCGTCATGCAGCCCAACATCGGCGTCGATCTGCTCAGGGCTGATCTTATGCGCATGGGCTTTGTTATCTGCGACGAGATGATCGTCCGCGCGGGCGGGCGCTATTACGTCGCCATGGCCGCCGAACGCGGACAGGCGGCCTATACGGAAAAGGAGCTGCTGGCCGGGCCGGTGCTGCTCGAGAAAAAGCCGGCTGACTTTGCGGGTTATGTTCAGTTCCGGCTGCGCGTCCAGCGCAAGGCGTATGCCGGCGCCGTGAAGGGCGAAGCGGAAAATGCCGAAGCGCTGGCACACGAAATCGCGCTGTGGGAGGAGATAGAGCAATGTCTGTAACGGCGAGCGATATTATGTCGATTCTGGAGCAGATCGCGCCCCGCGAGTTGAGCGAAAGCTATGACAACGTGGGGCTGCTGGCCGGTCATCCGGCGCAGTCGGTCGAGCGGCTGCTTGTCGCGCTCGATCTGACCGAGGGCGTCGTGCGCGAGGCGGAAAAGGCGGGCGCGCAGATGATCGTCACGCATCATCCCATATTCTTTCGAGGCCGCAAGAACATCCGCGAGGACGACGCTGAGGGCGCGGCCGTATGTTCGCTCATTCGGGCACATCTGGCGCTGGCCGCGGCGCACACCAATTTCGACAACGCCTATCCCGGCGTAAACGACGCCTTGAGCGAAGCGCTGGGGCTCGAAAATGTCGAAACCGCGCCGCACGGCATGCGCGCCGGTACGCTGGGCGAAGCGCTGACGGTGGCGGAGTTCGTCGATTACGTCGAAAAGAAGCTGGACACACGCGCGCGCGTCTATGCGGCGCAGGATAAGCGCATAGAGCGCGTGGCTGTGATGGGCGGCGCAGGCGGCGATTTCTTCGCTGAAGCGCTGTCGCTGGGCGCGGACGCCTATGTCACCGGCGAGGTACGCCATCATGACGCACTGGCGGCCTGCGCGCAGGGACTGTGTCTGATCGAGGCCGGCCACTGTGAGACGGAGCGTGTCTGCGTTAAATTGCTGGCGGCCTGTTTACAAAATCGCTGTGATGAGCTACAATATAATGTGACTGTTATTGAAAGCCGCGAAATGCCGTTTATGCGGTAGGCGAGAGAAGAGAGAGGAGCTTATACCATGCAGCTTGACGCGCTTTGGAATTATATGCAATATGATATGGAGGCCGATCGTTTCGAAAACGGAATGAGAAATTCTCCCAACCGCATCACTCTGCTCAAGCAGCGCGATTTCCTGATCGAGCAGCAGAGCAACATGAAAAAGCTGGAGAGCAACATCGCGGCGATGAACGATCGTCTGGAGATCATCCGCGACGAATCCGTGCGCCTGCAGAACGTGCTTGCCAAGCTGCTGGAGGACATCGCCGCCAAACCGCCCGAGACGCTGGAGGACATCGCCCATCAGAAGGCCGCCGTGGAGAAGCTCGAGGATTCTCTCAAGCACTACGAGCAGGAGCTGGTTCGTATGCGCCGCGAGAGCGAAATGAGCGACCGCACGCAGCGCGAAATCCGTATGCGCGCCGCCCGCACCAAGGCCGAATACGACGAGCTGAAGAAGGTGTACGAGGTCGAGTTCAAGGAAGCGCAGGTCAAGCTGGCCGAGCTGAAGGCGCGCGCCGAGGCCGAGAGCAAGACCGTCGATCCCGAGGCGCTGGCGCGCTATCGCCAGATCAAGCAGCACGCCATGCCGCCCATGGCCAAGATTAACGGCGATCGCTGCGGCGGCTGCAACATGACGCTGCCTGCGGCTGTGCTGGGGCGTCTGAACGGCGGCCAGATCGTCGAGTGCGACAACTGCGGCCGTATGCTGTTCGTGCCCACTGTGCCCGTCGCCGAATAAGGTAAATATGACCCGATCAGGCCCCGATGCGTTTGCCGGACGCACCGGGGCTTTGGCGTATCAGGCGGCGCTTTCCTCCGCCAGAAGGAGACGAACGGCGTTTTCGTAGGACTGCGCGCCCTGCGTCTGGCCGTTCATGCGCAGAAACAGCACGGAAAACAGCTGCGACAGGCGATAGGGAAGCGTTTCCCGCGCCGTATACAGGCCGTTGCAGCGCGCGAAGCGGAAAAACAAAGGATCGCTCATGCCGTTTACGCATTGCCGCCAGGCCGGCCGGTCGATTTCATAAAGCGTGTTCATGGCGTAAAGGAGCATATTGAAGCCGCCTGAGAATCGGAAGGCCGCGTTGCCGCTCATGCAGGCCCTGTAGGCGATGTAGTTCGCCTCGTCCTCGCGGGCATATCCGGCCTGATGCGCCAGCTCGTGGCACATCGTAAAGGGCAGCATATACGCCTGGTCGTTCAGATTGACGTGCGCCGTGCCGGTCAGCGGAATGTAAAGCCCCGCCAGACCGGCGCGATCGAATAAAGCCGTCACATCCCGGCGGGACAGCGCGAGGGCTTCGCCGGTCAATGCGCTTGTCAGGCGCTCCGCTTCGGCCATCATATCATCGGCGCTCATTTCCCCGGCAAAGGACAGCAGCGCGTCGGCCTCGGCGCTCAGCTTCAGGCAGAGCTTGTGCAGCGCGTCGCTCGACAGCGGCGCGTCCGGCAACGCGGGGACGCTGTACAGCGGTGCCCAGAGCAGCCAGTAAAGCGCAAGGCATATACTCATTATCCGTGCAGCGCGGCGCTTACGGCTCTTCGGCCGCAGACAGACGGCCAACAGCACGATCAGCCCGATCGCCATGAGCGCGGCGCTTGCCGGCGATGCGCTCAGGCGGCGCAGCGCCGATGAAACGGGCAGAAAGACGCGCGCCTTATACGCGGCGGCCAGCGCGCCCGAAATGCGCGTTGAGAGCGCCGCCAGCGCCGCGAGGATCAGCGCGCCGATGAAGGGAATATCTCTGCGCACGCGCCCATACGCCTCCTTTTATGTGATCAAATAGATTATCTCACAGATGCAGGCGCAATTCAAATGAAATTCTTACCGGCTTCCCTTGCAATTTAACAAAAATCGTCTATAATAAAG
>SFOF01000115.1 GCA_004552515.1 Clostridiales bacterium | reverse complement strand
TATGTGCTGCCGCTGTGGCTGGTCGTGTCGATCTCCTTTTCGAGCGAAGCGTCCATCACGGCCAACAATTCGGGCTACAGCCTGATCCCCAAGGACTTTTCGACCGAGGCCTACAAGCTGGCCTTCCAGAACCCGCAGTCCATGGTGAGCGCCTACTGGATTACCGCCAGTCAGGCCATCCTCGGCACGGTGCTCAGCTGCATCGTGGCCGGCATGGTGGCCTATCCGCTCTCCCGCACGTCGTTCGCCTACAAAAAGCCGATCACCTTCCTGATCTTCTTTACGATGCTCTTTGGCGGCGGCATGATCCCGACCTACATCATCTACACCAACTGGTATCACCTCTTGGACACCTACTGGATCTACATTCTGCCCGGCCTTGCGGGCGGCGCGTGGAATACACTGGTCATCCGCACGTTCTTCAAGGGTCTGCCCGAATCGCTGTTTGAGTCGGCCAAGATCGACGGCGCGCGCGAGCTGATCATATTCTTCAAGATCGCCGTGCCGCTGTCCACGCCGGTATTCGCGACCATCGGCTTCATGACGCTGGTGGGCAAGTGGAACGACTGGAACACCTCGCTGATCTACATCCGCTCGAGCAGCCTGTACACGCTGCAATACCTGCTCCAGCGCATCCTCAACGAGACGGCGTTCCTGAAGAACCTCATGCAGAACAGCGACATGGCGGCTCTGGCGGCGCAGGTGGGCGGCGACAGCGCGGCGACTCTGCCGGCGGAAACGCTCAAGTACGCGCTGTGCGTCATCGCGGCCGGCCCCATGCTGGTTGTGTTCCCCTTCTTCCAGAAGTACTTTGCCAGCGGCCTGACCATCGGCGCGGTGAAGGGCTGAGGACTCTCATTTTCGGTGTCTGCGCATGAATATGCGTATTCATAACATTATTTAAGGAGGATGACCCTATGAAGAAACTGTCCCGTATGCTGGCGCTGGTCATGGCGCTGGTTCTGGCTCTGGGCTGCATGCAGGCCGTCGCGACGGCTGAAGAGCTGCCCGAGGTCGACCTGATCTACTGGTGCGGCGCGAATCCCGACCAGAAGGACGCGGAGCTTGTGCTGGGCGAAATGAAGAAGGTCGCCAAGGAAGCGCTGAATGTCAATCTGGACATGGTCATCGTGGCCACGAGCGAGATCAAGGAAAAGTTCAACAAGGCCATGGCCGCGCAGGAGCGCATCGACCTGACCTGGACGGGCTATGTGCAGTCCATTCAGGAGCTGGTCAATCTGGGCGCTCTCATGCCCCTCGAGGATCTGATGGAGCAGTACGGTCAGGATCTGATCGCTTCTCTGGACGAGGATCTGCTGAACGCGCACCGTCAGGCCGACGGCAAGCTGTATCAGTTCCCCGCCTGGCAGGGCATGGTCGGCGGCCGCAGCGCGTTGTATGTGCCCAAGGACGTCGTTGACGCGACCGTGGGCGAGCAGTGGGTTGCCGAAATGGAAAAGGCCATGAACGACAACTGCTACACCTACAGCGTTGAAGCGCAGGCCGCCGTGTACGACAAGTTCGAAGAGCTGCTGGCCGCCGCCAAGGACGCGGGCAAGCTGGGTCTGGGCTACAGCACCGGCTATACGCTGAATTCCTGGTGGAACCAGAGCACTGTGAATGTCGGCACCTATGGCCGCATCGCGCAGAACGACGAAACCTTCACCGTTATCCCCGCCGCCGAGAGCGTGACCACCAAGTACGTCTATCAGAAGATGGCCGAGTGGTACGACAAGGGCTACATCCGCCAGGACGTTGCGTCCGTGGATAGCGCGGCTGAAGACTGGTGCCGCGGCTGGAGCGATCCGGTCAGCGATCAGTGCTACATCAACTACAGCCACAACGGCTTCACCGATGATCTGAGCAAGGAAATGACCGACTGGACGAAGCCCCTGTACGCCATGCACTGCCAGCCCCACTGCTCGACGAGCCTGGGTCAGGCGACCGGCACCTCCATTCCGTTCACGGCCAAGGAGCCCGAGCGCGCGATGATGTTCATGAACTGGCTGGTTACAAAGGATGAGAAGGCCATAGAGTTCTACAACCTCTATTCCTACGGCATCGAGGGCAAGCACTACGAGTGGAACGAGGCGCATACCGACATCAAGGTGTTTGGCGGCGACGGCCAGGCTTCCTCTGACTTTGCCTGGGGCCAGCGCCCGTGGATGATGGGCACGCTGCTCAACGCCTATTCTTCTCCTTCCTATCCGGCGTGGTACTATGAAGAGCTGATCGCGCTTCAGAAGGACGCCTACACATCCCCGCTGCTGGGCTTCAACTTCGACTACAGCGACGTTGAGACCGAGTACAACCTGCTCTCCTCCATTGACAAGGAGTACGGCGACATGCTGGGACGCGGCTATCTGGGCGTGGCTGGCTGGGAAGCCAAGTACAACGAGTACGTTGACAAGATGAACGCTGCGGGTCTTCAGGACGTCATCGCCGCCATTCAGGAGCAGGTGACCGAGTTCGTGACCACACGCAACCGCACCTGGTAATCACAACTGAACCCATGATAAAGGGCGATCCGTTCTATGCTGACACACATAGGGGGGATCGCCCCTTTGAACAGGCGAGACTTTCCTCACGCGAATCCCCATTTTGATGCGAAGGGCCAAACCGGCCTTATGCCATAAAGCAAGGAGGATAACCCCATGAAGAAACTGTCCCGTATGCTGGCGCTGGTCATGGCGCTGGTTCTGGCTCTGGGCTGCAGGCAGGCCGTCGCGACGGCTGAAGAGCTGCCCGAGGTCGACCTGATCTACTGGTGCGGCGCGAACCCCGACCAGAAGGACGCGGAGCTTGTGCTGGGCGAAATGAAGAAGGTCGCCAAGGACGCGCTGAACGTCAATCTGGATATGGTCATCGTGGCCACCAGCGAATTCAAGGAGAAGTTCAATAAGGCCATGGCCGCGCAGGAGCGCGTCGACCTGACGTGGACGGGCTACATCCAGTCCATTCAGGAGCTGGTCAATCTGGGCGCGCTCATGCCCCTCGACGATCTGATGGCCGAGTACGGCAAGGATCTGATCGCGTCGCTGGACGAGCGCCTGCTGGACGCACATCGTCAGGCCGACGGCAAGCTGTACCAGTTCCCCGCCTGGCAGGGCATGGTCGGTAACCGCAGCTACTATATGTTCCCCAAGGCCGCCGTGGACGCCACTCTGGGCGAGGCGTGGGTCGAGGAAATGCAGAAGCTGATGTACGACAACTGGGACAAGAACACCGTTGAGAACCAGAAGCCCGTTTATGAACAGCTCGAAAAGCTGCTCGCCGCCACTAAGGACGCGGGCGTGATGGGCCTGGGCTACAATCCCACCAACGAGTGCTCTTTCAGCGCCTGGTACAGCAGCAAGAGCATTGTGGGTGTGGGCAGCTACGGCTACATCGATCTGTGGGACGACACCTTCACCGTAAAGGCCAGCTGCGACAACCCCTGGTCGATCGAGCGCCACAAGATGATGGCCGAGTGGTACGACAAGGGCTATATCCGCGCGGACATCGCCTCCCTCGAATCCACGCAGGACGAGAAGCTGGCGGGCTTCCAGGATGAGACTGGCAATACGCCGTGCTACATCACCTACGGCCACAACGGCTTCACCGACGATCTGAGCAAGGAGCTGGCCGGCACGAAGATCGACGTTTACACCGTGCACACCAACCCCTACTGCTGGACGACGCTGGGTCAGGCGACCGGCACCTCCATTCCGTTCACCTGCGGCGAGCCTGAGCGCGCGATGATGTTCATGAACTGGCTGGTCACGAAGGACGAGAAGGCCATCGAGTTCTACAATCTCTATTCCTACGGCATTGAGGGCAAGCACTACGAGTGGAACGAGGCGCACACCGACATCACGGTGTTCGGCGGCGACGGTCAGGCCGACAGCTCCTTCGATTGGGGTCAGCGCCCGTGGATGATGGGCACGCTGCTCAACGCCTATTCCTGCGCGGTCTATCCGGCTCCCTACTATGAGGAGCTGATCAAGCTGCAGGAGGATGCCTACACCTCTCCGCTGCTGGGCTTCAACTTCGACTACACCGACGTTGAGACCGAGTACAACCTGCTCTCCTCCATCGGCAAGGAGTACGGCAGTATGCTGGATTGCGGCTATCTGGGCGCGGCCGGCGTGGAAGCCAAGGAGCAGGAGTATCGCGACAAGATGTACGCCGCCGGTCTTCAGGACGTCATCGACGCCATTCAGGAGCAGGTGACCGCGTTCGTCGAGAAGAATGAGCGCACCTGGTAAGCTCTAATCTGAAGGCACTTGATCCATAATAGAAGCCGCTTCGTTCTCCGCATGGGGGACGGAGCGGCTTTTTGGCGGACGAATTCGGGGCAGCGCGGAAAATATTACGGATCGGCGCGCCAAAAGACGCGAAAAAGAAATACTTTTCCTATTGTCTTTTGGCGTGTTTTGGGAGTACAATATAGAAGTTGTAATCTCTCTGTGTCACAAAGGATGCTGATCGACATGGCCAAAACACGCCTGAAGCGCCCGACGCTCAGAAAGCACAGCCGAAACCTCGGCATCGTGCTGCGGCTGATATTCTGCTTCCCGCTCGGGCTGTACGCCATGTGGACGCGCGCGCCCTGGTCGAAATGGGCGAAGATCGCGGTTTCGGCGCTCGTTGCGGCGGTGCTGGTGGTCATCCTCACGCCCTCGACCAACCCGCCCGAAAGGCAGATCGGCGGTATTGTGACGGTGGACGGCGATCCGGCCTACACGCTGCTCGGCCCGGAAGCGCCCGAGGATCGCGGCAAGATCGAAATCTATACGCCCCGACGCACGGCGATCATCGTCGAGGCTACGCCCACGCCCGCGCCGATCATCGTCTATTGCAATCCCGGCGGGCAGTATTATCACAGCGAGGACTGCGTTCACGTCCAGAAGGGCGAAACGCCGCAGGCCACGCTGGAGCAGGCGCTCAAGGCGGGCTATCGCCAGTGCCCGGAGTGCGACGCGCCCTCGGAGCTGGAAGGCTGATATGACTTATGAAGCGGAACGGATCGAGCGGATTGCGCGCGCGCTGAAGGCCCTGCGCATCCCGCTGATTGAAAACGAATATACTCTGCACGATATGATCGCCGCCGTCCTCCAAGACGGCGGCTTTTGCGTATGCCACGAGGTGAAGCTCGCGCCGCGCTGCCGCATCGATTTTCTGGTGGACGGCGTGGGAATCGAGGTCAAGCGCGGCAGGCAGGACAAGAGGAAGCTGCGCGCGCAATGCGAAAGGTATCTCGCCTGCGACGCGCTGGACGCGCTGATCGTTGTGCTGGATGGCGCGGTCATGCTGCCGGACGCGCTGTGCGGCAAGCCGGTTCGTGTGATCGGGCTGAACAAATTGTGGGGCGTCGCCCTGCCATGAGGACAAAAACGCTATGACAGATGATTTCCGCGACGACGATTTTCCGGCGATCTATCCCGCCTATCTGCGGGATGCTTCCGCCGTCGGCAAGACCTACGGCACGCTGAGCTATAACCGGCGCGCCAAATGCTGGACGATCAAGGGCGAGCCGTGCGTCACTGAGCTGGCCAAGCGCCTGTTCCCCGGCTGCGACGGCCGCGGGCGGGGCGTGGCGCGCTTTACGGCGCACAGGCGCGTTATCGGCGATCTGAACTGGCTCATGCTGCGCTATCCGCTCGAGATCAAGGAGAGCGACCGCGCGCGCTGGGAGCAGGCGCTGGACGAAGCGCGGGAATACGCCGTCGAGCGCCAGCGCCAGCTTGCCGCGCCGCGTTCGGCCGAGCCGCCGAAAAGCGTCTTTGCCGCCGAGCTGATGCCCTTCCAGAAGGAGGGGCTGGCGTTCCTGTTGGGCGCGAACCGCGCGCTGCTGGCCGACGAAATGGGCCTGGGCAAGACCGTTCAGGCGCTGGCTTATCTGGCGGCGACGGCGGGCTTTCCGGCGCTGCTGGTCGTGCCGCCGCATCTGGTGCGCAACTGGACGCGCGAGACGGAGCGCTTTCTCGTGATGGAGGGCGGCGTGCGCGTTCACGTCATCCGCGGGCTGACGCCGTACAAGCTGCCCGAGGCCGACGTTTACATCATCCATTATCTGCTGCTGCGCGGCTGGAAGAGCGTGCTGCCCGACGCGGGCTGGCGCACGGTCATATTCGACGAAATGCAGGAGCTGCGCCGCGCCGGCACGGAGAAATACTCCGCGGCCAGCCTGCTCTCCACCGCCTGCGAGCACGTTATCGGGCTGTCCGGCACGCCGATCTACAACAACGGCGGCGAGATCTGGAATATCGTCAATATCCTCGATTTCCACTTTCTGGGCGACTGGGAGAGCTTCACGCGCGAGTGGTGCTATGGCTATAACAACAACATCGTGGCCAAGCCGGAGCTGCTGGGCGAATATCTGCGCACGGAGGGGCTGATGCTGCGCCGGACGAAGGCGGAGGTGCTCTCCCAGCTGCCGCCCAAGCGCCGCCTTGTGCAGGAGATCGACTGGGACGACGCGCTCTACCGCGAAATGATCGAGAGCGCTATGCAGAAGCTGCCGCTGCTGGACGAAAGCAGCCAGTCCGAGCGCGCGCTGATCGAGGATCAGATTTCTCAGGAGGAGCGGCAGGCCACCGGCTGCGCCAAGGCGCCGTATGTGGCGGCGTTCGTGCGCACGCTGCTGGAGGGCGGCGAGAAGGTGCTTTTGTTCGCGCATCATCACAGGGTGATGGACATCTACAAAAAGGAGCTGAAGGCCTATCATCCCGTGTTCATCACCGGCCGCGAGACGGACGCGCAGAAGGACGCGGCGCTGGTGGCGTTCATGGGCGCGAAAACCGATCTGTGCGTCATATCGCTGCGCTCGGCCAGCGGGCTGAATTTGCAGCGGGCGACGTGCGTCGTGTTCGGCGAGTTGGACTGGTCGCCGGCGGTTCATTCTCAGGCAGAGGATCGCGCGCACCGCATCGGCCAGCAGGATTCGCTTCTGTGCTATTATCTGGTCAGCCCCAAAGGCTCCGATCAGG
>SFOF01000114.1 GCA_004552515.1 Clostridiales bacterium | reverse complement strand
AGCTGGACGCGATTATACTGCCCGATTATCCCTTCGCCGACAAAACGACCGGCGCGGCGCACGTCCGCGGCTGGGACACCGGCTATATCAAGGAATGTAACGAGATCGTCAACCGCTGCCTGAGGGCGAGCGCGCTGGCCGCCAGCGCCGAGGTGGAAATCAGCGATTTTTCCGGCACGCTCTCCTTCAACGAGCAGCCCGATCTCAAGCGCATCGTGCTGGACAATGAAGCGGAGATCTTCGGCGGCGATCACGTCAACGAGGGAATCGGCCTGTCCACCGACGCAAACGACGTCTCCTGCCTGCTGCCCACTGTCCACGCGCTGATCGGCGGCTATAACGGCGTGGCTCACAGCGCCGCCTTTACGCCGTTTGACGAAGAGATGCGCTATGCCGGCGCGGCGAAAATGCTGGCCTGCACGGCCGCGGAGCTGCTGTACACCGGCGCGGAAAAGGCGTGTCTGGTCAGGAGCCGCTTTAAGCCCGTCATGACGAAGAAGGAATACCTTGAGGACTGGTGCGGAATCACAGATTGACCGCCGCTTCCCTGTAACGTTCCTATATGAAAAGCCTGCCGAAGTTCTTTTTCGGCAGACCCTTGTGGTTACGCGTCGGACGAACTCTCCCCCGTCCGCTTGCAGGCGGAAGAAAGCGTGCCAATAAAGCAGCGGCAGAAATTTGAGCGCACCAAAGATGGTTCGCGCCATGCCGGAGCAAACGCCCCTTGCAGCGGACAACCGTCATTGCGCCCGAACGCGGAGAAGCGTTCTGTGATTTGGCCGCAGTCATTTGAAAAGACAGGCTTACATTTTTTCCAATCATGAAAGGCACGCCCAACGCTTTCCAGGTGGAAACAGTCCGTCCGAAAGAACGCGAACGGCGGCGCCTCCTATTGCAGAAATCCCCGCTGCGCCAGAATATCGCCGGTCATCTCGAGATACTTCTGCACCGTCTCGTTGGGCGACTGATCGTCGAACACGATGAACGCGTACTTCTGCCCCGGCAGCAGGATCAGCCGGCTGTCCACGCCGCAGGCCGTCAGCCGGTCGTGCAGCTGCGCCGTCTCATGCTATTCCTCGCCCTCGATGAGCGTCATCTGAGAGAATCCGGCCTCTTCTCCCTCAAAGCGCCGAAGCGATTCGGCAGCGCGTCCCTCTCGCCCAGCAGATAATAGGGCGTGCTCAGAAGCATCTGGCCAGAGGAATCGACGATAAACAAACGCGTATTTTCCTTGTCCGGAAAATTGCCCAGCACCAGCGCGCCCAGCTTTTCGACGTTCACATCCACCATCACATAGCCCGCCACCGCGCCGTTCGTACCGGCTATGGTGCTCATGATCGTGACGAGATAAGGGATAGCTGCCCCGCCAGCGCTGAAAGAACACGCTGATCTTGCCGGGCACGCCACTCTGCGCAGCCGCCCTATGCCAAGCCTCGTTCAGCAGGACGTCGCTGCCGGCCGTGCCGCGCTTCGTGCTGCTGATCAGCCGTCCCATGCGCGGCGAATAGACATAGACATTCTCCGCATAGGGGCTGGACAAGCGATAGTAGGCCAGCAGCTGCTCCGCCTGATCGACGTTTTCCTCAAAGCGGCGTCGCATGGCGTCCACCTGCGGCGTGCCCGCAAAGAACGCCTGCATACTCTGCTCCGAGGAGACGGTATAGGCCAGTTCGCGCAGACTCAGCATCACGCCGTCGATCGTCTGGATATCCTTTTCCAGCGTTGACAGATTGAGCACGCCGATGTCGCTGAGGATCATTTGATGAATCTGATGCTGATAAACGGCGATCACCACGCAGGAAAAAAGCACCACCGCCAGCAGCACGCATATGAAATTGCGGACGAATATCCGCCTGTTTCCGGGAATGACGCGGCGCAGCTTATCCATGGCGCGGCTCCTCCGCCCCGCCGCCCTGCGCGGCCAGCTGGGCATAGCTGCACCGGCGGCGCCTGAGCAGCGCTTCCGCCTTCTCCATGCGCTGCGTCTCCACATAGCCCATCACGGTGTCGTCGGTCGATTTCTTAAACTCACGGCACAGATGCCCCTTGCTCACATAGAGCGCGGCGCATATGTCCTCCAGCGAAAAGTCCTCGCTCAAATGCGCGGCGATCCACTGGCGGGCGCGCCGCGTCAGATCGTCCTCATCGCCGCAAAGGCCGCGTCCCGCGCCAGTTCCTCCGGCATCAGCACGCCCTCGTCGTCCAGCCGCCGATAAACGTTCTTCACCAGCCGTGCCGAGAGCGCCGAGAGCGTCGCGCCGGAAGCATACCGCGCCGCGGACAGCCACGCCTGCCATGCGCCGTCAAACGCCGCTCTGTCGCCTCCCGCCACAGCCCGCGCCAGCACGTCCTCGCGCGCCTCCACCTCCGGGCTGACCAGATGCCGCAGCGAATAGCGGCTGGCCTTCTGCCCGTCCAGCTTTTTGCGCACCTTCTCAAAGGCGCGGATCAGCGCGTCCTTCGCCACGGGCTTGACCAGAAAATCCACCGCCTCGCTCTCGATGGCGGCGTGAACATATTCTATTTCGTCATAGTCGGACAGGATCACAACGCGCGTTTCACTGCGATGCGCCTGCACCCAGCGCGCCGTCATTCAAGCCCAATCGCCCCGAAACGCCAGGCGGCGTGGTTTCCCTTCCCGCCGCCCTTCATCCCAATAATCGACATCCCGAGACAATGCTTCCACGCCCCGCCGTCACTCGGGTACACGGAAAGACCCGCCCGAGTCCAATTTATGCTCGGGCGGGTCGAACTGTATAGAGATGTTATCTGCACGCACAATCGTTCAGACTCGAGCCGCCCCCAAGCGGCGTGGAGTCGGGTTGCACGCGCGAAGCGGTGTGGCCGCGGGCACTGCCCGCCGTGCGCGAAGCGGTGTGGAGGCCGCACTGCCGGCTTAGTTGCCGAGGTAGGCCTTCTTTACTTCGTCGTTGTTGAGAAGGTCGCGGGCATTGCCTTCGAGAACGATGCGGCCCGTCTCCAGAACGTAGGCGCGGTCGGCGATGGAGAGCGCCATCTTCGCGTTCTGCTCAACCAGCAGCACCGTCACGCCCTGCTCCTTCAGCTTCTCGATGATCTTGAAAATCTCCGTCACCAGAATCGGCGACAGGCCCATCGACGGCTCGTCCAGCATGATCAGCTTCGGCGCGGACATCACCGCGCGGCCCATGGCCAGCATCTGCTGCTCGCCGCCGGAGAGCGTGCCCGCCAGCTGCTTGCGGCGCTCCTTCAGACGCGGGAAGCACTCGAACACCCAATCCATGTCGCGGCTCATGTTGGCGCGATCCCTGCGGGTGAACGCGCCCATCTCGAGGTTCTCCTGCACGTTCATCTGCGCGAAGATGCGCCGTCCCTCCGGCACCTGCGCCAGGCCCATCTTGAGGATGTTGTGCGCCTCGACGTGCTGGATTTCCTTGTCCATAAAGACGATCTTTCCGCTCTTGGGGTGGATCAGGCCGGACACCGTGTGCAGCGTCGTGGTCTTGCCCGCGCCGTTCGCGCCGATCAGCGTCACGATTTCGCCCTGCCTGACCTCGAAGCTCACGTCCTTGAGCGCGTGGATGGCGTCATAATAGACGTTCAGATTTTCAACCCTCAGCATTTACGCGCCCTCCTTTTCCTCGTTGTCCGCGCCCAGATAGGCCGTGATGACTTCCTTGTTTTCCTTGATCTCATCCGGCGTGCCCTCGGCGATGATCCGGCCGTAATTCAGCACATAAATGCGCTCGCAGATGCCCATGACCAGCTTCATATCGTGCTCGATCAGCAGAATCGTGACCATAAAGCGATCGCGGATCGTCTCGATGGTCTGCATCAGCTCCTGCGTCTCGATCGGGTTCATGCCCGCCGCCGGCTCGTCCAGCAGCAGCACCTTCGGGTTCGAAGCCATGGCGCGGCAGATCTCCAGCTTGCGCTGCTGGCCATAGGACAGCGAATTGGCGTTGACGTCGGCCAGGCTCTCCATGCCGAACACGCTCAAAAGCTCGCGCGCGCGCTGATCGCAGCCGTCCTCTTCGCGGTCGAAATAGGTATCGCGCAGCGCGCCGTCCAGCATGGTGTAGTGCATGCGGCTCTGGAACGCGACCTTGATGTTCTCCAGCACCGTCATCGACTTGAACAGGCGGATGTTCTGGAACGTGCGCGAAATGCCCGCATAGGTGATCTGGAAGGTCTTTTTGCCCACGATCGACTCGCCCAGCAGCTTCACGTCGCCCTCGGTGGGCTGATACACGCCGGTCAGCATATTGAACACGGTGGTCTTGCCCGCGCCGTTGGGGCCAATCAGGCCGACGATCTCATTGTCGGACAGCTTGATGTTCACGCCCTGCGCCGCCTGAAGGCCGCCAAAGCGGATGCCCAGATCGACCGTCTCCAGCACGGGCTTATTGTTGGTCACGTCATACTCATAATAGGGAACGTCCGGCGGAATCGGGTTGGCGTGATGGCGCTTGAGCTTCTGCTCCATTTTGTCGGCAAACGCGCCGAACTTCGGGAAGAAGTGCGTGATCGCGCCGGTCAGCGAGAACTCGTACACGCCGAGCAGACCGCTGGGCTTGAAGATCATCATGACGATGAGCAGCAGCGCATAGGCCAGCTGACGGTATTCGACCAGCTTCGCCATGAAGAACTGAACGAGCGTCAGGCCCGTCGCGGCGATGATGGAGCCGGTAACCGAGCCCATGCCGCCGAACACGACCATGACCAGATAATCGATCGAGGCGTTAAAGTCGAACTTGGCCGGATCCAGAACGCCGATGCTGTGGGCGTACAGACCGCCCGCAATGCCGGCGAAGAACGCAGCGATGGTGAACGCCATTTCCTTATAGCGCGTCACAGGCACGCCGGACGCGTCGGCCGCCACCTCGTTTTCGCGGATGGCGATGATCGCGCGGCCCTGGCGCGACCAGCTGAGCATATAGATCAGCGCCACGCAGATGACCATGATCCAGAACGTGTTGGTAAAGCCGGTGTAGAGCGCGATGTTGAACATCTTCTTGCCGCCGCCCGTCCACGGGGAAAAGACGGTGTTGATCAGCACGCGGATAATCTCACCGAAGCCCAGCGTGATGATGGCCAGATAGTCGCCGTTCAGGTGCAGCGCCGGTATGCCGATCAGATAGCCGAACAGCGCCGCCACAAGGCCGCCGATGAGCAGCGCCAGCGGGAAATAGGCGATGCTCTGCGGAAACACGAGCGATGTCATGATCGCCGATGTATACGCGCCCACGGCCATGAAGCCGGCGTGGCCCAGCGTCAGCTCGCCCAGTATGCCGGTGACCAGATTCAGGCTGACCACCATGATGATGTTAAAGCTCACCTGCACGAGCAGGTTTTCAATGGAGCGGTTGCCCGACGCGGTGAGCGCCAGACGGATCACGATATAGGCCAGGGCAATCGCGACGACGTTCAGCGCGGTTGAAAAGCGTCTGTTTTTCTTCATCGTCCATTCCCCCTTACACCTTTTCACGAACCTTGTGGCCCATGATGCCCGAGGGCTTGAACAGCAGCACAAGGATCAGTATGCCGAACACCAGCGCGTCCACATAGTCGCTGGCATAGTATTTCATGAACGTCTCGGCGATGCCGATGATGAAGCCGCCCAGCACGGCGCCGGGGATCGAGCCGATGCCGCCCAGCACGGCCGCGACGAACGCCTTGAGGCCCGGCATGGAGCCGAGCAGCGGCTTGATATAGACGACCTTCTGTGCATAGAACACAGCGCCCACCGCCGCCAGGCCGCAGCCGATGGCGAAGGTGATCGAGACGATCTTGTTATGGTCGATGCCCATCAGCTGAGCCGCGCCCTGATCCTCGGAAACGGCGCGCATGGCCTTGCCGGTGCGCGTCTTTTTGACGAAGAAGTTCAGGCCAATCATCAGCGCGATGGAGATGACGGTCGTGAGCACCTCGAGCAGCTTGACCGGCTTGCGGCCGACCTTGAACAGCACGATGCTCGGGATGATATTCGGGAATTTGAGCTGACTGCTGCCGAAGATCAGCTGAATAGTGATCTGCAGCGTCATGGAAATGCCGATGGCCGTGATCAGCGCGGAGATACGGGGCGCGTTGCGCAGCGGCTTATAGGCGATCTTGTCCATCAGTATGCCCAGGACAATGCAGAACACGATGCCTGCCAGAACCGCCAGCGCGATGGCGACGGCGGGGTTCGTCTGCGACAGCGCGGTAATCACGCTGGTAGTCATAACCCAGTAGACGACATAGGAGCCGACCATCATAACGTCGCCATGGGCAAAGTTGATGAGCTTGACAATGCCGTAAACCATCGTGTAGCCCAGTGCGATCAGCGCATAGATGCTGCCCATTTGCAGGCCGCCGATCAGATTCTGCAGGATCAGTTGCATATTCTTCCCCCCGAATGGTTATTCCCATGTATCACAACAGGGAAAGAGAAGCGCACGGCTCCTCTTTCCCCATTGACTTATCCTGAATGGCTCCGCTTACTTGGAAGGCGCGATCTTCTCGAGCAGCTTGAGCTGACCGTTTTCGAAGCCCATGACGCACACGGACTTGATCGGGTCGTTGTGATCGTCAAAGGTGATGTGACCGGTCGCGCAGTCCAGATCAGTGGCCTTCAGCGCGGCGATGATGGCGTCCTTGTCGGTGCTGCCCGCGTTGGCGATGGCGGTGATCATGATCTTGGCCGCGTCATAGCCCAGCGCGTTGAAGCCCTGCGGCGCGGTACCGTTGTGGGAATCGGTGAAACGAGTGACGAAGCTCTTGACGGTTTCGTCCTCGTCGGCAGCATAGAAGGAATCGCAGTAGGCGGTGCCGTCCAGCAGGGTGGGTTCATCCTCCAGCTGAGCGCCGATGCCGCTCCAGCTGTCGGCGCCGATCAGCGTGGCCTCAACGCCAACGTCGTTCTTGGCCTGGCGCAGGATCAGCGCGGCGTCCTCATAGTAGTAGCAGACGAACACGACGTCCGGCTCGGCGTCGGCGATCTTGGTCAGCTGCGCGGTGTAGTC
>SFOF01000113.1 GCA_004552515.1 Clostridiales bacterium | reverse complement strand
GTCACGAGCGTGTCAAGGCACAGCTGCGCCTGTCCCGCGTCGATGAAGCCCTGAAGCTTGTCGCTCAGCGCCCGGACAAAGTAGGAGCCGCCGCCGGAGGCCGGGCCGCCCGCAGTCATCATCAGATAGGGCACGGTGTAGACGGCATAGAACGGGCCCTCCTCAAAGGCGAGCAGGTTGTCCGTGCGGCCGAAGACGCTGTCCGCACCGGCCTTGACATCCTCGTTGTAGACGGCGACAGTCTGAGGGAGGTTCGGCGTGCCGAGCTTTTCGGCGAGCTCTTCGATGGTATCCGCCTTGAACATATAGCCGCCCTCGAGCAGCTCGGCAATCTTCTCCTCATTGGTAAAGGCTGCGGAATTGCTCATCATGCCGGTGAACAGCGGCTTATCCTCACTGATCATGTTTTCTGCCAGAACGACGTAAATGATGTTCTGGTCATTTGTGCGCCAGATCGTGCGCTTGTCCATCGAGGTTGCGGCCGGCTCGTTAAAGACACGGTCGCCGCTCGTGTTGACCCAGATCGCGCCGTTATAGTTGATGCTGCAGCGCAGGGAGGCCTGGAAGCCGCTGACCGGCACGGAGCCGCCGTAGCAGGAGCAGTAATCCATGTTGTCAAACGCAGCGCCGGCGGTGCGCGCAAAGTCGTAGCCGCTGCCGATCGCCGTGTTCGGGTCATTGGAGGTGATGTTGGTGAAGTTGAACTCCTTGAGCCAGGCCTCGTTGTGGCCGTAGCCGCCGGTCGCGATGACCGTGGAGGGCGCGCGGAACTCGCGGCTCTCGCCGTTCACGCTGGCCACAACGCCGTCGCGGGGCGCCATGATCTCGTTCTCCATCTTCATGGCCTCGAGGATGCACAGCACGTCGCCCTTCTTGACGGTCTGGCCGGCGGTCACGTTGACGGCGTTGATGGTGCCGGGCATGGGAGACTTCACAGCCTCGGCGCCAGCGGGCGCGGCGGCAGCCTTGGGGGCGGCGGGCGCAGCGGCGGGGGCGGGAGCGGCCTTGGGCGCGGGCGCGGCGGCGACGGGGGCGGCAGCGACGGGCGCGGGGGCCTGGCCGGCGGCCAGCTCTTCAACATCGACGATATAGGAATTGCCGTTAACGACGATCTGGAACTTACGCATGAGTGTTTCCTCCTCAAAAATGATTCAAATTGTTGACAGCGCGGCATTTTTTGCCGGTACGCGTGCGTTTTTTAAGGTGGTCAGGACGCGCTGCTTAGAAGCGGCTGGCCAGCTGATCGGCGCGGCCGGCCTTGGCCCAGGCGGGCGTCTTGGCGGCGGCGCGGCGGACGGAACGGACGACCAGCGTCTTGTTGCCGTCCTTGTTGAAGGCGGCCAGCGCGGCGGTGATCACGGCGATCAGCTCGTCGTTCTCAAGGCCGGTTTCCTCGGCGGCCGCTTCGGCCACGGGCTCGGGCACGACCACGGGAGCCGGCGCGGGCGCGGCCTGCTCCTTCTTCTTGCCGGTGAGCGCGCCCACAATGATGGACATCAGCTTGATCAGGCAGATCAGTATGATCAGACCGAAAAAGACGATCATCAGACCGATCAGCATGATCAGAAAGGCGAAGCCCAGTTTATCCAAAATGCTCATTCAACAGTCCCTCCTTACAGCGGAAGGTTGCCATGCTTGCGGGCGGGCTTGCTCTCGCGCTTGCCGGCCAGCATTTCCAGCGCTGCAGCCAGCATCTGGCGGGTGGCGGCGGGCTCGATCACATCGTCGATGCAGCCGTCCTTGGCGGCGTTCACGCCGTCGGCGACCTCCGCGGCATACTTCTCCTCCAGCTCGGCGCGCTTGGCCTCGGGATTGGAAGCTTCATGCAGTTCCTTCTCGCTGAGCAGCTGAACGGCGATGGCGGGGGAAACGGCGGAGATGACCGCGCCCGGCCAGGCGTAGATCACATCAGCGGCGGCATGGGAGGCCATCGCGGTGGCGGCGGTGCCGATCGCGCTGCCGGTCACGACGCTCACGCGGGGCGCGGTCGTCTCGGCATAGGCGGTCATCAGGCAGGCCACGGCGCGGGCCAGCTCGCCCTGGCAGGCATCCAGCGCGGCACCCTTGGTATCGACAAAGGAGACGACCGGGATGGAGAAGCTGTCGCAGAAGCGGACGAAGCGGGCGGCCTTCTTGCAGCCCTCGACGGTCAGGCGGCCGTCGTTCTTCGCGCCCTGAGTGCCCACAAAGCCGACCACGGAGCCGCCCAGACGGGCCAGCGCGGTGACCATTTCGGGGGCATATTCGTCGCCCAGCTCGACGACCTCGGCGTTATCGGCCGCGCGGGCGATGACGTCCTTCACGTCGGCGACGGTATCGATGGCGTTCAGCTCGGTCAGCTCGCGGTTCACATCATCCTGAGATTCGAACGCGTAGGGCGCGTCGTCCAGGTTGTTGCCGGGCAGCATGGCCACCAGCTTGCGGGCCTGAGCGATGGCGTCCTCATCGGACTCGGCGGCAATGTGCGCCGCGCCGGACTTTACAGCGGCCTTCGCGCCGGCGATGTCCTCCATCTTGACGTTATGGCCGGTCGCGGCGGAAACCACCA
Organism: Clostridiales bacterium; assembly: GCA_004552515.1. Classification (GTDB taxonomy): domain Bacteria; phylum Bacillota; class Clostridia; order Christensenellales; family Aristaeellaceae; genus Firm-10. The sequence continues at coordinate 4,460 of SFOF01000113.1, read as the reverse complement.
GCGGGCCGTTGACAAACAGCTGGCCGTTCTTGCTCATGATCACGACGTCGGCCATGGAGGCGCACATCGCCGCGCCGCCGCCGCAGGGGCCGAGAACCAGCGTGATCTGCGGGATAACGCCCGACAGATCGGCACTCTTGGCCATAATGGACGCATAGGCGTTGACGGCGGCCATGCCCTCGTCGAGCAGAGCGCCCTGAGAATCACACAGCGCGACCAGGGGCGCGCCGGTCTTCTCGGCCAGAGCCATGACCTTCAGGATCTTCGCGGCCTGTCTGGCGCCCACCGCGCCCGATTTGACGGTGTAATCCTGCGCGTAGACATACGCGGGACGGCCGTCGATCAGGCCATAGCCGGTGATGACGCCGGCATCGGCGATGAGAGTATCCAGTTCGACAAAGCTGGCTTCGTCGATCAGGGCGGCAATGCGCTCGCGGGCGGTCAGCTTGCCGGCGTCATGCTGGCGCTTGATGTCCTCTGCATTGCCCTGAAGGGCCGCCTGTCTGCGATCGCGGACGAGGGGCAGGTTCTTTTCCACACTCATTGTTTCAACCTCCATATCAACAGTCGTGGAATTAGGAATAAGAATAGTCCAAATTGGCACTTATTCATCTTTCGACATATTAGCACCTATACCTGCCAAATGCACGTTAATTTATCGGAAGTTTTTTTCGCCTCGCCCCAATGCGCCCATTTTCGGCAAAAAAACCGGCGCGAGCGCACGCCCGAACCGGCTTTCAAAATAAAATAGGTAGGAATGGGAACTGTTTTACGGCCTTTCGGGCGCGTCGGCGCTCTTGTCGATCCAGCGGCGCACGTCGCCCAGCAGCGGCGGAATCATCTCGATTACGCGATCGACCGGCGCGTAATACTGCGCGGGCGTGAGGCGCACCTGATCGTTTTTGACGACCAGAAAGCCCATCGGCTGTACGGTGACGCCCGCGCCCGTGCCGCCCGCAAAGGGCAGATCGTTCGCCGCGGGCTGGGGCGTTTTCAGGCCGTATTCGCCGCCGCCGGCCACAAAGCCGAAGCTCACGCGCGATATGGGAATGATGACCGTGCCCTCCGCGGGCGTAACCGCGTCGCCGACGACGGTGTTTACGTCGATCATATCGCGAATGTTTTCCATGGTTGTGCTCATGATGGTTTCGATGGGGTGTTTGTCCATTGGTGCAGCCTCCTTGCGATGACGTCGCGCCCGAGTATGAGCGCCGCGATCATAATATGTCCCCCGCGCAGGGAAACAATACCCAGCGCGCGCAGCGATCCCCGGCCCGAAAAGGCGCAGCTGAAACGGCAGCGGATCGGGGCGTCCGGCAGAATGTGGCGTGCCGCTTCCGCACAGGCGGTCAGCAGCGCGCAGGCCGGAGCGGTGAGCGCCGCGTCTCCCAGGGAGACGGCCGCCTCGACGTTCAGCCGGTCGAGACGAACGCGTCCCCTGAGGAAGCGCAGCGCGTTTTTAAGCGGCGGGGGATGGGCAGGGCGCAGCGTCTCGCGCGTCAGGGGCAGCGTGCGGCTGTGGCGGCGAAAGCGCATTTCGATCGTCGGCACGGCGTTTTGAAATTCAAAATAGACGTCGGTCTGTATTCGCACAAATCCGACGGTGACGCCCAGCCTCAGCGCCCTTTCGGGCAGCTTCAAAGCACCCAGGCGCACGGGCAGCGCGGCGATAAAAACCAGCGCGCAGATCAGACAAGCAAGCGCAATCAGCATAAAAACAGACCTCCGTCTCTTTTATCATGAGACGAAGGCCCGCGGTTTATGCATCGCTTGGAATGATATAAAATAGACCGAGGTCTTGTTTTGGAGGGCGTCAGTCAGCGGAGGGCAGCTTGTCGACGATCTTGACCAGCACGCAGCCGACGACCACGCCCGCAACGCCCTGGATCAGATTGGGCACGACCGCGCCAGCCGCAGCGCCGATGCCGTACAGGCAGGTTTCAAACAGGAAGTAACCCGCGACCATCACCAGCTCGCACAGCGCGTAGACGCAGGCGGCGCGCACGTTGACACGCGGCCTTTTACCCAGCATGAGGCCGGCGATCAGGCCCATCGCGCCCTTGATGAGGAAGGTCGGAATGATGTAAACGTAATAGCCGAACAGCGTGTCGGCCAGCGCCGAGCCGATCGCGGCCGCGGCGCATCCGGAGGGGCCGAGCAGCGCGGCCGCGAGGAAAATCGCGCCGTCGCCCAGGTGAACATAACCATTCGTGATGGAGACGGGCAGTTTAATGAAGGCGGTGCACAGTGCAATCAGCGCGGCGATCAGGCTCTGATAGACCAGGCGGCGGGTGGAAATGCGGGACATGGCGATATCCTCCTTGTTTGGTAGGTTGAAGATATTATAGGCAGGCGCGCACAGCCTGTCAAGTATCCGTATATTAAATGTGGCGCACAGGAGTATTGTTCGGCGCTGTGCCGTTGAAATTTTGCGGAGAACGTGGTATAATGTTTGCAATCGTTTGATTTTTCGAACGTGTAAGGAGGAGTTTTATGATCGAGACACAGGCGGTAATTGGGCGCATCCGCGCGCATAAGCTGATCGCCATCGTGCGCGGCCTTCCCGAGGATAAGCTGCTGCGCGTGGCTGACGCGCTCTACGAGGGCGGCGTTCGCGCGATCGAGTGTCCCTTTGACCATCGGCGCGAGGACTGCGTGTCCTACGGCGCGGCCATGATCGCGCTTCTGGCTGGACGCGCGGCCGGAGATATGGACGTTGGCTCCGGCACGGTGTTGACCGCCGAGGAAGCGCGCGCCACGGTTGAGGCGGGCGGCCGGTTCGTCATTTCGCCCAACGTGAGCGCCGAGGTCATCCGCGAGACGGTGCGGCTGGGCGCGGTGTCCATGCCCGGCGCGATGACGCCCACGGAGATCGTCTCGGCCTGGGAGGCCGGCGCGCATTTCGTCAAGCTCTTCCCCGCGGGCGATCTGGGCGCGGGCTATGTCAAGGCCGTGCGCGCGCCGCTCGCGCACATTCCCATGCTGGCGGTGGGCGGTATCACGCCAGAGAACATGGCCGATTTCCTCAAGGCCGGCGTGTGCGGCTTTGGTGTCGGCTCGCCGATTCTGCCCAAGGCGGCGCTTGAAAGCGGCGATTACAAGGCGATTGCGGCGCGCGCGCGGCAGTTCGTCGAAGCGCTGAAGCTGTGAAATAAACCAAAGTCTGTTTTGCACGGGAGGATAAAAACGTGAAGCTGCTTGAAGAACGGATACTGCGCGACGGCGTCGCCCTGAACAGCGACGTATTGCTGGTGGATTCCTTTTTGAACAATCAGGTGGATACATCCCTCATGGGCGAGGTGGGGCGCGCCTTTGCCGAGGCCGCGCGCGATTTGCGGATCGACCGCGTTGTGACGATCGAAAGCTCGGGCATCGCGCCGGCGCAGATGACGGCCATCGCCCTGGGCGTGCCGCTGGTCATCCTCAAAAAGTCTGCTTCGCGTATCCTCAAGGACGACGTACTTCAAACGGAGGTCTTTTCCTTCACGAAAAATTCAGCCTATCAGCTGACGCTGCGCCCCAAGTACGTCCGCAAGGGAGAGCGCGTTCTGCTCATCGACGATTTTCTGGCGCGCGGCGAGGCGGCGTGCGGCGCGGCGCGGTTGATCGAGGAGGCGGGCGCTCAGGTCGCGGCCATCGGCATCGTGATCGAGAAGGCGTTCCAGCCCGGCCGCGCGCTGCTGGACGGAAAGGGCTACAGAGTCATCTCGCTGGCGCGCGTTTCGAAAATGGGCGAGGGCAATATCGAGTTTACGCAGGCCGACGCGTAAAAGAGCGGTGTCAAACCGGAGTTTCTCAAAACGAGACTCCGGTTTGTTTTATGCTTTCTAAAAGCGACTTCGGTCTGCTGAACGAGAAATTGCAAAACATACTATACTAAATGACAAGCGGACGCGACAGGAGGGATAGGCCATCAATACGTTTATTCGCGAGCTGCGCGCGGACAGGCGCATTTCGCAGGAGGAGCTGGCCAGTGCGATTGGCACGACGCGGCAGACGATCACGTCGATCGAGACGGGCAAATACACGGCGTCGCTGCCGCTGGCGTACAAAATCGCGCGGTATTTCGACAGGAGCATTGAGGAAGTTTTCGATTTTTCGGAGTGGAGCTGTCATGGAAAAAACCCAAAAGCGACTCGGGCGTGAGATTCTGATCGGCTATGCGGTGATCGCGGTGCTGCTGGCGCTGATGATCGTCGTGGGCGAGTTGAGCAATCGCGGCGTGCTGCTGGATTCGCGAGGCATGACGGCCACGGCGGGGAATGCGGCACGCCGCCTTTTTTCGGCGCGCTGATCGGCGTTATCTGCCGCATAGGCCGCCTTAAAAGGACGCTGGCCGATCAGATCCTCCTTCGGGAAGAACAGATCCGGCAGGAGGACGAGCGCGCGCTTCATCGAGGACAGAAGCGGCGCGCGGGCGATGAATGCGCTGCTTGTGCTGCTGGCGGCGGCGGTGTTCG
>SFOF01000011.1 GCA_004552515.1 Clostridiales bacterium | reverse complement strand
TCCGCGGGGAGTCCGCTGGGGCGAAATGTGGAAGCCGCACTGCGGCCGCGCCCCAGACTGCGCCAAAGAGTCTTCGACTCTCTGGACTCTCTTCATTTGATTCGCGGTGTGGGTGCGTAAGCACAGGAGGGCGTTAGCGATCGACGAGCGCCAGCATCTCCTCCATCACCGGCCGGATGGTCTGCGCCATGCGGTACATCCCCAGATCGTTCGGATGGCAGGTGTCCGCAGAGCACGCGTCGCGGTCGGTATCGCCGTAATAGGTCGCGCCGTCGATGAACCACACGCGCTTGTCGCCCGCGGCCACGGCGTGCTCATAGGTGGCGCGGATAATATCGCGCCGCTTGCCCGACTCGGGATCGTAATCCGCGTCCGGCTTGGTGAGCATCAGCACGGGCAGATCGGGGCTGTGCTCGCGGATGCGCCGGAAGAACGGCTCGTGCGTCGCGGCGAGATGCTCGGCGCTGGGCGCGTTGTGGTCGTAATCGTACACGAAGGCGCACTTGTCCAGCGTGTTGATGTAATCGGCGATTGCCAGCTCGCCCTTGCCCGAGCCGGAGAAGCCCAGATTGACATAATCGAAATCCAGCCAGCGCGACAGCAGCGCGTTATAGGCGTTGGCGGGGCGGGAGCAGCAGCCGCCCTCGGTGATCGAGGAGCCGTAGAAGATCACCGGCACGGGATGCTTATAGGGCGTGGGCGCTTCCAGACGCGCGTCGTCGTCGATCGAAACGACGATGTCGCAGATAATCTCGTTGCGCGGCAGATAGATCATCACGTCCTGCATGGCTTTATCCTTGGTAAACTTGCCCACGGCCAGCGGCTGCGAGTAGTTGTCCGGCCGCGCAAGCCCCAGATAGCGCCCGTCCACATAGACGTTGGCCGACTGGCAGGCGAAGAGCGACATACCGATGTCCGGATTGATGACCTCGAAGCGGATGCGCAGCTCGAAATGCTCTGAATCGGTGCGGAAGGCCAGCCGCGCGCCGGGTGTGCGCCGGCCGAGATAGTCGAGCGAGGGCACCTGCTCGCGCACGGCGCGGGGCACGCGCTCCAGGATGCCGTTCTTTTCAAAATTCGGCACGCCGTAGACCTTCAGCGGGGATGTGTGGACGTTGAAATCCTTCATGGGGAAGTCCTCCTTATGTGTGTGCTTTTGAGACGCTCTGGTATGCCGCATGGCGCGGCAACTGCGCACATTCGCGCATTGTCGCAAGTCGGGATAGCGCCCTCATGCCGTCCGGCTGTACATGGGGCTGTGGCGCGCGTCGCTTTTCCGGCGCTGTGTTTCCATGCCGTCCGGCTGCGCGCGGGACTGTGACTGCCCGCGGCTTCGGGCGAGCGCCGCATGGCGGCGTTTCGAGTGTATTGTAATGCGGATAACGCGCGCTGTCAAGACGCAAAAAACGGACTTTGCATGGCCGGTTTTGCGCGCAGGCTGCGTTTGGCTCTTTGCGAAAAAGCGGGGCGCGGGGGCATGCGGCGGCGTGCGCCCGCTTTCGGAGATAAAGAGCGGGCGGAGGATCGATAGGATCCTCCGCCCGCATGAGCGAATGTGCGATTACTTGGCGGCGCGCCACGCGTCGTACTGCTTCTGGAACTCGGCGGTGATCTGCTCGGCGCCGGAGGCGTTCAGCGCGTCCAGGAAGATGGGCAGATACTGCTCGGGATCAAGCGTGCCCAGCGACAGCAGGTTGCCGTACTCGACGACCGCGGCCTGGCACATGGCGATCTGATCCAGGATGGAGGTGGTGTCGGGAGCGAAGCCCAGCGTCACGGCGCTGATGGCCTTCTCGCCGAATTCCTTGTACTGCTCCCACTTGTCGATCGGCTCGCTGTCCAGAACGTAGGAGATCATGGAGTTGCCGGTCGTCCAGTTCTGGCCGGAGAACTTCTCGCCGGCGTCGGCGGCGCGGGTGATGCGGCCGTCGTCGTTGACGGTGTAGTGCACGCCCTCAAGGCCGTAGCAGATGGTGTTCTTGACATAGGGATCGGTGTTCCACAGCTCGAGGAACTTGATGGTCTGCTCCTGATACTTCGACTTGGCGGGGATGCAGAACATGGAGCCGGTGGCGGAGGCGGTCTCGCTCAGCGCGGGCGAGGTGCTCATGACGACGATTTCCTTGCCGTAGGAAGCGGTCTGCGCATAGTCGGACAGGGGCGCGGACTCGAACCAGGCCAGACCCATCTTCTGGGCGTTGGTGTATTCCTTATAGTCGGTGCGGGTGAGCACGTCCTCGGCGATGTAGCCCTTGTTGTACCAGTCGTTCATCATGGTGACGAACGCCTTGTATTCCTCGGTGGCGTAGTAGTTGAGCACGGTTTCCGGCTCGGTGCGGCGCACGACGGACATGAAGGAAGAGTCGCCGGCGACCATGTCGAAGTTGTGATACATATCGACCTTCACCAGCTGGGTGGGGGAGGCGCCGTTGGTCAGCATGAAGCCGGGGCGGTCGCCCGATTCCTTCAGCGCGGCCAGCAGGGGCTCCACGTCGGAGAGCTCGTCCACGGAATTGTAGTCGAAGCTGACGCTGTCCATGAATTCCTTCTCGCAGTAAACGCCCCAGGTGGTGGCGGTTTCCTTATAGGTGGTCACGCCGTAAATGCCGCCGTCCACCTTCGCGCCATCCCAGAACACGTCCGGGATGGTCTCGACCAGCTTGGGGGTGAGCTTGAGCAGCTCGCTCAGCTCGGCGTACGCGCCGGTGCGGACACGGTTGTAATAGTCCATCCAGCCCGCGTCGAAGCACGCGTCCATCTGCTCGTCGGAGGCGAGCAGCAGGGGCAGCTGGGAGCCGTAGCCGTCGGTCTTGACCAGCTCGATGTTGAAGCCCAGCTTGTCAAAGACGTACTTGGTCAGCTCGTCGGTGACCATCTGATCGTCGGGAGTGGGCTTGTCCAGCAGGAAGATGCGCAGCGTCACGTCCGAATCGTCCGCGTGGGCGGTACCGATCAGACCCATGGACAGAACCATGGCCAGCGCGAGAACCAGAGACAGGATTTTCTTCATTGGGGTGTCCTCCTTGTTCTATTTATGTATACGCCTGAGGGCGCAAACATCATAATAATACGGAATTCGGAATTAGAAATGCGGAATTGAAAATACCGGAAATAATTCCGAATTGCGCATTCCGAATTAAAAAGTCAGCCTTTGACCGCGCCCACGGTCATGCCCTTGATGAAGAAGCGCTGGAAGAAGGGATAGACCACCAGCACCGGCCCCAGCGTGCAGAACAGCATGGCCATGCGCGCCGTTTCGGAGGGGGCGTTCTTGAATTCTTCAATCTGCTCGGGGCTGAGCTGACCCTGCGCGAGCTGCTCCTTCAGGAAATCGAGGTTCTTTTCGATCTTCATCAGCATGTGCTGGAGCGTCGTCAGCTCGGATTTGGTGATGTAGAGATACGAGGTCATCCACTGGTTCCAGTGGCCGATGGCGGTCATGAAGCCCAGCGCCGCCAGCACCGGCGCCATGATCGGCACGATGATGACGAAGAACAGCCGGTAATCGGACGCGCCGTCGATCTTGGCGGCCTCGACGAGGGAATCGGGCACGTTGGTGTTGATGAATGTGCGCATGACGATGACGTTCATCGTCGTGATGCAGCCGGGCAGGATGAGTACCCAGAGCGTGTTCTTGAGATGGAACACATTGGTGTTGATGAGATAGCCGCCCAGCGTGCCGCCGGAGAAGAGCATCGTGATGAGCAGATAGACCGACAGGCCGTTTCTCCAGTTGAAGTTCTTGCGGCTGAGCGAATAGGCGAACATCGATGTGAGCCACAGCGAGAGCAGCGTGCCGAACACGGCCACGAACGTGGTCACGCCGTAGGAGACGAGCAGCTGCCGGCCGAACTTGAGCACATAGTCGTACGCCTTGGTCGACCATTCCGTCGGGAAGAAGCTGAAGCCCTTGGCGGCGACGCTCGCTTCAGAGCTGAAGGAGACGATGACCACCAGCAGCACAGGCAGGAAGCAGAACAGCGTAAACAGGCCGAGGATGAAGGCCAGCACATACTGGCCGCGGGCGGGCCCTTTGTGGGTGAGTTCTTTTTCGCGCATGATTTATCTCTCCTTCCCGCTCAGAACAGCGCCTTGTCGGGATCCCAGCGGCGCACGATGAGGTTGGTCGCGACCACCATGACGCAGCCGACGACCGACTGGAAGAACGTGACCGCCGCGTTCATGCCGAAGTTCGACGTGCCCGAGGTGAGGGCGTTGAGTATGAACGCGTCGATGGTCTGCGTGGTGGAATAGAGCAGGCCGACGTTCTTCGTGACCTGATAGTGAAGGCCGGTGTTGGAGTGCATGATGCCGCCCAGACCCAGCAGGAGCAGTATGCAGATCATGCCGGTGAGCATGGGCAGCGTGATATAGCGGATCTGCTGGCCCTTGGTCGCGCCGTCGATCTGTGCGGCCTCGAAGATCTCCTGATCCATGCCCGAGAGCGCGGAGAGATACATGATCGAGCCGTAGCCCGTGCCCTTCCAGACGTTGACGACGGTCAGGATGGCCGGCCAGTACTGCGGGGAGAGATACCAGTTGATCGTTTCTTTGCCCATGGACTTGAGGATGTTGTTGAACATACCGGTCGCGTTGTTGAGCAGCGCGTTGACGATATAGGTGACGGCGATGAAGGAGATGAACGTGGGCATGATCATGATGGTCTGCGTCACCTTGGCGTAGCGCTTGAACACGCACTCGTAAAGCGCGATGGCCAGCGCCACATTGGCGACGGTGCCCACCGCCGTGAAGAGGAAATAGTAGCCCAAGGTGTTGCGCACGATGCGGCTGGTGACGTTCATGTTGGTGATGAGCATCTTGAAGTTGTCCAGCCCGCACCAGGGGCTGCCCAGGATGCCCTTGCCGTAATTGAAGTTCTTAAAGGCGATCGATATGCCGAACATGGGCATATAGTTGAACATGAAAACCAGTATGATGCCCGGCAGCGCCATGATGATGAGCGCCCGATTCCGGAAGGATTCCCTGAAAAAATGCTTGAGCCGCGTCATGTCGGACTGATCTCTCCTTCGCGTTTGGAATATATAAAGTATAACACAGGATTATGTGACTATTAAATAGCGATTTTCCGATATGGACAACGCAATTCCGTCATGTTATGTTAAGTCGGGCGCTATGGCCGAAAAACGGCGCGTGAATTTGACGGGAAGCTCTCCGGGCGTTGCGGAATTGGAAAGACGGCGTTATGGCGGACGGATTTTTTGAAATAATGCGCGGCGCTCCCTTTGCTTTTTTAACAATCTATGCTATAATAAGCGCAGAACGATATGAAGGAGGCGGCCGCCGTGCGCAAGGTCATCGTGGTGGACGACGACAGGCAGGTCGGACTGTGCCTGGAGAGGCTGATCCCGTGGAAGGAAATCGACATGGAGCTTTCCGGCGTGGCCTACAGCGGCGAGGAGGGCTTCCAGCTGGCGATCGACGTCATGCCGGACGTGATCATATCCGATCTGGTGATGCCCGGGCTGGACGGCGCGGCCTTCTGCCAGCGGATCATGGACGTGATGAGCGACGTGGCGTTCATCTTCCTGACTGCCTACGAGGACTTTTCTGCCGCGCGGCTGGGGATGCGCTATCATGTGGCCGACTATGTGTTAAAGCCCATCGACCGCAGGAAGATCGACTATCTGACCAACCTGCTGCGCACGCTGGGGCACGACAGCGACGAGAAGGACTATTTCTTCCGCATGACCTGGGAGCAGGAGAGCGAGGATGAGATATTGCGCGCCATCGCGGAGCGGGACGGCGACTATTTCAGCGCGCTGTTCCGGCGCGTCGCGGCCGCCTCGGCCATGCTGGCGCGCGAGCCGGCGCTGGTGCGCGCGCTGTGCATCCGCCTGATTGATCTCTACTTCCGCGCGCAGACCGACGCGCCCGCCGCCCGCGAACGCCGCAGCGAGGCGCTTGCCAGCGTGCGCGGGGCCAAATTCACCATGGATATGCTGCTTACGACGATCGATCTGTACTCCGCGGGCGCGGATCGGGCGGAGGATTCCTATTACTGCGAGCTGTGCCAGCAGGTGCGCGCCTATATCGAGCGGCACTATGCCGACCCCGATCTCAGCCTGGGAACAGTGGCGGCGGCGTTCAGCTATTCGCCCGATCATCTGGGGCGGCTCTTCGCCAAAACGACCGGCGACACGGTGCTCACCTGCATCACCGACAAGCGCGTGAGCGAGGCGCTCAAGCTGCTCGAGGACACGCTGCTCAATGTGCGCGCCGTGGCCGAGGCGGTGGGCTATGCCAACGCGGGGCACCTGACGCAGCTGGTCAAGAAGCGCACGGGCATGACGCCGCAGGAATACCGCAGCGCGCGCGCCCAATAGCGCGATCATGGACAAATGAGGAAAAACGCCATGCAGAGCCACGAAGAGACGACCCCCATGCGCCGAATCCCGCTGAACGTGTTCATCGCGGGGGCGCTGTCCGTGCTGATGGTGGTCATGGTGAGCGCGTTCGGCCTGATTACCTATGGGCACTTTCAGCGGACGCTGCTTTCGAGTATGCTTTCCACGCTGGACAGCGCCGTGGAGAGCAACGCCAATTCCCTGTCCGATCTGGTGGTGCGCGTACGCTCGTGCGTCAATCTGTTTCCGGATATGCAGAACGACACGCTCTCCGCGCTGCTCTATGAGAGCGGCGATATGTACGAGCGCTATCAGCGCTATGTCAAGATCCGCGACAAGATCGACAACTATCTGGACGTGATCATCTCCAGCGAGGTTTCGCGCGCGGCGATGGTGTTCATCATGGACGAGTCCATGCCCATGTCCGCCATCTGCACGAAGTCGGCGCCCGACTACATCTTTCGGGAAACGCTGAATACTCAGCAGATGAGCCGCGTGATCCGCAGCGCCTGCTTTGAGGACGAGCCCTACTACCGCGAGGCGCTGGAAAAATGCGGCGAGATCGTGTGGTTCACCAATCCCGATATGCCGGATATGCTCTTCGCGGCGCAGGCCGTGCGGCAGACCGCGCTCAAATACGGCCGCGTCAAGACGTATGATCTGGGCGTGATGCTGATCGGCTTCAACATGGACTGGATCGGCGCGCGGCTCAATGAGAACGTGTTTCTGAAGGACGCCTCGGTCTATATCGCCGCCGGCGAGGACGTGGTGTATCCCTCCGGAGCGGCGCAGTCCGGCCTGACCGCCGCCGATCTGTGCGCGCCCGCCGAGGAAACCGACGAGAGCGGACGCGAGCTGACGGCCTATGGCGGCGAAACCTGCTTCCGCTGGACGACGCCGCTGGGCGACGGGCTGGTCATGACCACGCTGGTGAGCGGCGCGCTGGTGCGCAAGATGGCGTTTGAATCGCTCCGGCTGGTGCTGGTGGCGCTCACGGTGATATTGATCGTGCTGCTCATCGCCACGGTGCTGCTGGTCAAAACGGCGCTCGGGCCGATCCGGCGGCTGTCGCGGCATATGCAGGAGGGGCTGCTGGAGAGCGTCGAGACGCCGCCGCTGGCCCGGCGCATCGTGGAGACGAACGCGCTCTATGAGAGCTTTAACAGCCGCAACACGCGCATCCTGAAGCTGATGGACGACATGCGCGCCATCGAGCGGGAGAAGCGAGAGCAGGATTTCCGGCTCTTACAGGCGCAGATCAATCCGCACTTTATCTATAACACGCTGGACAGCGTGAGCTGCATGGCGCTGATCGCGGGGTGCGACGACATCGCCTCGGCCATGGGCGCGCTGGCCGCCATCATGCGCTATAATCTCAAGGAGCCGGATAAGCTCGTGCCGCTCGCAACCGAAATGGAGACGGCGAAGAGCTATATCCGCATACAGTCGGTGCGCTGCGCCGGCGAGCTGAGCGTGACATACGATCTGGCGCCGGAAAGCATGGCCTGCCTGATGCCGAAAATGTCGGTCGAGACGCTGATCGAGAACGCCGCCGTCCATGTGCGCACGGCGCCGCGCATCACCGTGAGCAGCCGCGTGCGCGAGGACGTTCTGACCATCGTCGTCGCGGGCGAGGGCGACGACGGCGACGCCGCGCTCATCATGCGCCATCTTGCGGGCGAGGTACAGCTGGCGACGCACTCGACGGGGCTGGGCATCCGCAACGTCGATCAGCGCGTAAAGCTGCTCTTCGGCGCGCAGTACGGCCTGCGCTATGAGCGCGACGGGAACGCCCTCAAGGCGATATTGACGCTGCCCGCCGTGCTGACCCCGCCGCCGCGAAAGGAAACGAATCCATGACGAAACGCATATACTCCTTCCCGCCGGTGATCGACGCGGGCTGCCATACGCTGATATTGGGCACGATGCCCAGCGTAAAATCGCTCGAGGGGGCGTTCTACTACGCGCACCCGCGCAACGCCTTCTGGCCGGTCATGGCGCGCGTGCTGGGCGAGGACGCGCCGCTTACAATTGCGGATAAAAAGGCGATGCTGCTGCGGCACGGCGTGGCGCTCTGGGACACGGCGGCCTCCTGCGAACGGGAAGGCTCGCTGGACGCGGCGATGAAGGACGTGATTCTCAACGACGTGGGCGCGCTGCTGGATATGTATCCGCGTATCGGGCGGATATTTCTCAATGGCGGCGAGGCCTACAGGCTGTTTTCAAAGATGAATATTGAGCGGGCAGGGCTATACATCGAGCGCCTGCCCTCGACCAGTCCGGCCTACACGCTGCCGTTTGAGGAAAAGCTCGAGGCGTGGCGGCGCGCCTTTGCCGGACGCACGGAAAGGATGATTTGATCGATGAATCCCTGCGATGTGATTATGAAAAAGCGGCTGGGACAGGAACTGAACCGCGAGGAAATCCACGCCTTCGTGCGCGGCGCGTGCGACGGTTCGTTCGCCGATTATCAGCTCTCCGCGATGCTGATGGCGATCTGCATCCGGGGCATGAGCGACCGCGAGACGGTCGAGCTGACGATGGAAATGGCCGATTCGGGCGAGCGGCTCGATCTCGGCGAAATCGACGGCCCCACCGTGGACAAGCACTCCACCGGCGGCGTGGGCGACACCACGACGCTGATCGTCGCGCCGCTGTGCGCGGCCTGCGGGGCGAAGGTGGCCAAGATGTCCGGCCGCGGGCTGGGCTTCACCGGCGGCACGCTGGACAAGCTGGAATCGATCCCCGGAGTGCGGGTCGATCTGAGCGCGCGCGCGTTCATCGATCAGGTGAACGCCATCGGCCTTGCGGTCATCGGGCAGACCGGCGAGCTGGCCCCCGCCGACAAAAAGCTCTACGCGCTGCGCGACGTGACCGCGACGGTCGATTCGCTGCCGCTGGTCACCTCGTCGATTCTCTCCAAGAAGATCGCGGCGGGCTGTCAGAGCGTCGTGCTGGACGTAAAGGCCGGCTCGGGCGCGATCATGCCCACGCTGGAAAAGAGCGTCGAGCTGGCCGAGACGATGGTGCGCATCGGGCGCGGCACGGGCCGCCGCTTCAGCGCGCTGGTGACCGACATGGATCAACCGCTCGGGCTGTATGTGGGCAATGCGCTCGAGGTGCGCGAGGCCATCGAGGTGCTTTCAGGCCGCGCGGGCGGGGCGCTGCTCGACGTCTCGCTTCAGCTGGGCGCGCAGATGCTCAGGTCGTGCCGCCTGGCGGACAGCGCGGACGAGGCCATGGCGATGCTGCGCGCGGCGCTCGAGGACGGGCGCGGGCTGGCAAAATTGGCCGACATGATCGAGGCGCAGGGGGGCGAGCGGCGCGTCGCCTATGAGCCGGATCGCCTGCCGCAGGCCGAAGGGCGCATTGACATTGCGGCGGAAAAGAGCGGCTATGTGCATGCAATCGTCACATCGGATATCGGCTATGCGGCGCAGGCGCTGGGCGCGGGGCGCGAAAAGGCCGACGACGTGATCGATCCGGCGGCGGGCATCATCATGAAAAAGCGGCTGGGCGAGTTCGTCGAGAAGGGCGAAGCGTGGTGCGAGCTGCACGTCGGCGCGAGGGCGGACGTGGCGGCGGCGAAAAAGCGGCTTGCGGGCGCGCTGACGCTTTCGGACGAGCCGATGGCGCAGGCGAAGCCGCTGGTCTACCGCGCGATCGACTGAGCGGAGGGCACATGAACGAGCTGTTTATCCGCGGCGTGACGATCGACTGGAGCCGGATCGACGAATACAGCTATTTGAGGGACATAGAGGCGCTCTGCGGCGTTGAACGGATCGACTTTGCGGAGCCGGTCACGTTCTTCGTCGGCGAAAACGGGAGCGGCAAATCGACGCTGCTCGAGGCGATCGCCGTGGCGCACGGCTTCAATCCCGAGGGCGGCACGAAGAACTACGCCTTCTCCACATACGATTCGCACTCCGAGCTGCACAGCGCCATGCGCGTGATCAAGGGCTGGCGCAGGGAGCAGTTCGGCTATTTCCTGCGCGCAGAGAGCTTCTATAACGTCGCGACGAAGGAAGAGGACTATGTGGATGCGGCGCATCCGTCAAAGGAGTATCACAAAAAGTCGCACGGCGAGAGCTTCATGGCGCTGGCGGAGGACAATCTGCGGGAAAACAGCCTCTATATCATGGACGAGCCGGAGGCGGCGCTCTCTCCGCAGCGGCAGCTGGCGCTGCTGGCGCAGATCCACGAATACGCGCTCTCGGGCGCGCAGTTTCTGATCGCCACCCACTCGCCGATTCTGCTGGGGCTGCCGGGCGCGCAGATTTTCTGCTTCGACGAGGGGCGCATCCATCCGTGCGCTTACGAGGACACGGAGAGCTACAGAATCACCGAGATGTTCATCAACAACAGGCGGGCCGTGCTGAACAGGCTGCTGGCCGACGACGAAGAGCCATGAACGATTCGAGAACCATCGCGCATTATCATCTGCCGGGGCTGTTTGAGTTTTATGATTTTTACCGCGCGTTTCTGCCGCTTTACCGCGCGCATCGGGCGTATTTTTACGACTGGTGCGACATCGCGTCGATCTATGGCGCGCCGGCGGACTGCCTGTGGGGCGGCGGCCGCGTGGGGTTCGGCGAGGCCAATGCGCGGGATGTGCTGGCGCTCACGCGGGAATATGGCATTTCCGCGCGGCTGACGTTCAGCAATTCGCTTTTGAGCGAGGAGCATCTTGCCGACGCGAAGTGCAACGCGCTCTGCCGCCTGTTTGAAGCGACTAAAACGCAAAGCGGCGTGATCGTCCATTCGGACAGGCTGCTGAATTATCTGCGGGAAAGGTATCCGGCTCTGTATTTCGTCTCGTCGACCACAAAGGTGCTGACCGATTTTAACGATCTGCGCCGCGAGCTGGATCGGGAAGAATTTCGCTATGTCGTGCCGGATTTCCGGCTGAATCATGCGTTTGACCGGCTTAAGACGCTGACAAGCGCGCAGAAGGACAAGGCGGAGTTTCTCGTCAACGAATGTTGCTCCTTCGGGTGCAGGGATCGGAAGGCCTGCTATGAGGCGGTGAGCCGCAGGAGCCTGGGCGAGGAGAGCGATTTCGTCTGCCGCTCTCCCGGCGCGCGCGAGGGTTATCGCTTTTCGCGGGCGATGGAAAATCCGGGCTTCATCGGCGCGCAGGACATAGAACGCGTGTATCTGCCCATGGGCTTTTCGAATTTCAAGATAGAAGGGCGCGGTCTGGGCAGCGCGCTGATCCTCGAATTTCTGCTCCATTACATGACGAAGCCGGAGTATCAGCTGCGCGTGCGCGAGGAAATCTATCTGAGCAACACGCTCGATCTGTTTTAGGCGGGGCGGGGAATCCCACGTGAGCAGATACGAAAAAAGCCACAGAAAAGCCGGGAACTTTTTGAGAGAATTGCGCGCCTTAGAGAGCGAAACGGAAAGCAAAGCGAAAGCCGTTTTCTTGAAAAGGAGATGAATGATTATGAAGAAGTTCCTGTCCCTGCTGTTTGTTCTGCTGCTGATGCTGCCCGCCGCCGCGCTGGCCGACACGAAGATTGCCGTGACCGGCAGCGCCACCGTACAGGCCGAGCCGGATATGGTCACGCTGTCGCTGGGCGTTGAGGAGACGAAGAGCGACGTGGCCGCCGCGCAGGCCATGGTCAACGAGAAGCTCTCCGCCGTGATCGAGGCGCTCAAGAACGCCGGCATTGACGAAAAGGACATTCAGACCGGCTATTACAGCATCTACAACAACTACAATTACGACGATCCCTCGAACATCCAGTATGTCGCGTCCTGCTCGCTCAACGTGATCGTGCGCGATCTGAGCAAGGCCGGCGAGATGATCGATGTGGCCGTGGCCGCGGGCGCGAATCAGGTGGGCGGCGTGACCTTCGGCGTGGCCGATCTGACCGCCTTGCAGGACAAGGCGCTCGAGCTGGCCGTCGCCGACGGGATTCGCCGTGCGGGCGTTATGGCCAAGGCCGCGGGCGTGACGCTCCCCGCCCTGCCCGAGAGCGTTGAGGAAAACTCCAGCTATTACGACGGCGGCAGCGCCCGCGCCTATACCATGGACGCGCCCGCCGGCGCGCCCACATCGCTGATGGGCGGCATGGTGAATGTGACCTCCTCCGTCACCGTGACCTATGATGTGAACGACTGACCAATGGTCTGAAACGCGCCCCGCTCTTTCCGGATTGCTTCGGAAGGGCGGGGCGTGTTTTGCGTATGCCGGATATGGACTCGATTCAGCGCCGCTGAGTCTGAGCTCTTCTTCCATGGACGGATGAAAAACCGGTTTGAATTGACCGGCCCGCCGTATGGAGACGCCCGCCGGCGGAAAATGTGAAAGCGCCCCGCTCTTCCGTGTTTTTTTGGAGGAGCGGGGCATATTTAGCGCCGGACGGAAATGGGAGGGGGAAAGCGCCCGGCGCGATGCGGTGGGCGGATTATTCGACGTCCTGAAGCGCGTCGTAGCCTTCCTCGCCGGTACGCACCTTGACGACGTTTTCCACATCGTAGACGAAGATTTTGCCGTCGCCGATATGGCCGGTATAGAGCGCCTTCTTGGCCGCGGCGATGACGCTGGACACAGGCACCTTGCTCACGACCACATCCAACTGCACCTTGGGCAGCAGCGTCGGCTCGACCTGAACGCCGCGGTAAAATTCGGGCTTGCCCTTCTGCTGGCCGCAGCCCAACACATGCGAGACGGTCATGCCGGTGATGCCGATGGCGCTGAGCGCGTTCTTGAGCGCGTCCAGACGGCCCTCCTTGCAGATGATTTCCACCTTGGTGAACTTGGGACGCGTGAGCGCGCCGCTTTCCACCGTTTTGACCGGCACGGCCTCGGCGGCGGGAACATCGCCGTCCACCAGCACGGGCGCGTCATCCTCGGGCAGCGCGTCGGGCGACATGGCGAAGCCGGCGTAGGCGCTGGGCAGGCCGTGCTCGGAAATATCCAGGCCGGTCAGCTCGTCGGCGCGGTCGGCGCGCAAGCCGATGGTGCGCCGGATGATCATGAACACCGTCGTAATGATCAGCGCCACATACAGCGCGACGGAGAGCACGCCCAGCAGCTGCACGCCCAGGAAATGGAGGCCGCCGCCGTAGAAAAGTCCCTTTTCGGTGGAAACGCCCGTGGCCAGCAGGCCGGTCAGGATCGTGCCCAGCGCGCCGCACACGCCGTGAACGGAGATCGCGCCCACGGGATCGTCGATTTTGAGCTTCTTGTCGAAAAGCTCCACGGCGAACACAATCGCCGTGCCCGTGGCCAGGCCGATGATCGCCGCGCCGACGGGGCTGATCGCGTCGCAGCCGGCGGTCACGCCCACAAGACCGGCCAGCGCCGCGTTGTAGGTCATGGACACGTCGGGCTTGCCATAGCGGATCCAGGTGATGATCATCGTCGTGCAGCAGGCGACCGCCGCGGCCATGTTGGTGTTGAAGAACACAAGGCCCGCGCTGATAACCAGCTCGTCCGAATCCATGCCCACCGTGGACGCGCCGTTGAAGCCGAACCAGCAGAACCAGAGGATGAACACGCCCAGCGCCGCCAGGCTCAGGTTATGCCCCAGTATGGCGCGCGGCTTGCCGTTCTTGTCGTATTTGCCGATGCGCGGCCCGAGGATTTTCGCGCCGATGAGCGCGCACACGCCGCCCACCATATGCACCGCCGTCGAGCCGGCGAAATCGTGGAAGCCCATTTGAGAAAGCCAACCGCCGCCCCAGATCCAGTGGCCGGAGATCGGATAGATCAGCAGCGAAATCGCCGCCGAATAGATGCAGTAGGCTGAAAAGCGCGTGCGCTCGGCCATTGCGCCGGAAACGATGGTCGCCGAGGTGGCGCAGAACACCGTCTGGAAGATGGCGAACGCCCACAGCGGCACGCCGGCGGGCAGGATCGCCGAATAATCGCGCGCAATGCCCGGATCCAGCCAGCCGATGACCGCGCTGCCCGTGCCGAACATCAGCCCGAAGCCCAGCAGGAAATAGGCGGGCGTGCCGATGCAGAAGTCCATGAGGTTTTTCATCAGGATGTTGCCGGTGTTTTTCGGGCGGGTGAATCCGGCCTCGCACATCGAGAAGCCGGCCTGCATGAAGAACACGAGCGCCGCGCCCAGCAGAACCCAAATGGTGTTGACCGAACTGAATGTCATGGGAACCATCCTTTCCGTTGTCGTGGTGGGGAAATATAAAGAAAGAGAGCGTCTGACCGAAAAAAACGCTTCGGTCGGACACCCTCGTCCTTTTGATGGGGAAACGGCCTTATGACAGGAACGCGTGGATTTCGTCCGCGGCGGCGAGCGCGTCGGCCATGGCGCGCACCACCAGCGACTGCCCCGTGCGCATATCGCCCGCCGCGAAAAGACGGCCCGAGACGCGGTGCGTGCCGTCGGTTTCCACAGCGCCGCGCTTTGTCAGCGTGAGGTGAAACGTCTCGGCGGTGACATTCTCGCAGCCGAGGAAGCCCGCCGCGATCAGCGCCATGTCGCAGGGAATGACGCGCGCCGTGTCGGGCAGAAGCTCAAAGCCGCGCGCGCCCCAGCGGACGGACACAATTTCAAGCGCCCTGACCGCGCCGCTTTCGTCGGGAACGACGCGCCTGACCGTCGTGCAATACAGCCGGGGATCCGCGCCCTGCCGCGCGATGGCCTCGGTCAGGCCGTAATCGGTGCGCAGCGTGCGCGGCCATTCCGGCCAGGGATTGCCCGGCAGGCGGTCGACGGGCGGCGCGCTCATCAGCTCGAGCTGAACGATGGAGGCGCATTTCTGCCGGATCGCCGTGCCCGCGCAGTCGTTGCCGGTGTCGCCGCCGCCGATGATGACGACGCGCTTTCCCTCGGCGCTCAGGCGGCTTTCGCGCTTCTCGAGCAGCGCGCGGGTCGCTTCGGTGAGATAATCGACCGCAAAGAGCACGTTTTTCGCGCTTTCGCCCTCGACGTTCAGCGCTCGGGGACGGCGCGCGCCGCAGCAGAGCAGAGCCGCGTCATAGTCGGTCAGCGTTTCGGGGGAGACGGACGCGTTCATGTGGAAGTGAACGCCTTCCTCCTCCATCAGGCGGATGCGCCGCGCGACGATCTCTTTGGGTAGCTTCATGTTCGGGATGCCGTAGGTCAGCAGCCCGCCCGGCCGGTCGGCGCGATCGTACACATCGACGAAATGCCCCAGCCGGTTGAGCCTGTCGGCGGCGGCCAGTCCGCTCGGCCCCGCGCCGACGATGGCGACGCGCTTTCCTGTGCGGCGAAGCGGCAGGCGCGGCTTCATCCAGCCGTTTCTGTACGCCGTCTCGATGAGATAAAGCTCGGTATCGCGGTTGGCCACGCCGCCGTCCGCCGGGGCGAGCATACACGCCTTTTCGCACAGCGCCGGACAGACGTAGCCGGTGAACTCCGGGAAGGGCGCGGTCTTGATCAGCCGTTCAAACGCCTCGCGGATCGCGCCGCGATAGATCAGATCGTTCCATTCGGGGATGAGGTTGTGCAGCGGACAGCCATAGCCGCTCTGGCAGTAGGGCACGCCGCAGTTCATGCAGCGCGCGGCCTGATCTTTGCGCGCCGCGTCGGAAAGGGGCGTGTGCAGATCGTCAAAATCGCCGATGCGCTCGTCCCAGGCGCGGAAGGGGTTTTCTTCGCGCGGTATTTCGAGGAATCCCGTCGGTTTGCCCATCTCTGTCACATCCCTTCCAGAAGCCGTCTGTATTCGCGCGGGATGATCATGCGGAAGCGCGCCCTGCGCTCATCCCACTGATCGAGGATCTCCTGTGCCAGCGGGGAGCCGGTCAGGCGCGCGTGCTCGCTGATCATGTCGCGCAGCTCGCGCTCGAAATCGCCCTCGACGAGCAGTATGTCCACCATGCCGGGGTTGACATGGCTTTCCAGCGCGCCGTCGTCCAGCACATAGGCGACGCCGCCCGACATACCCGCCGCGAAGTTTTCGCCCACGCTTCCCAATATCGCCGCGCGGCCGCCGGTCATGTATTCGCAGCCATGATCGCCCACGCCCTCGGCGACTGCCCGCGCGCCCGAATTGCGCACGCAGAAGCGCTCGCCCGCCGCGCCGGCGATATACGCGCTGCCGCCCGTCGCGCCGAAGAGGGCCACATTGCCGATCAGCGCGTCGCCGCGGCGGCTCTCGGAATACCCTTCGGGGCGTATGACCAGCGTGCCGCCGGACAGCCCCTTGCCCACATAGTCGTTGGCCACGCCGGTGAGCGTGAGGGTGTAGTTTTTCGTCAGGAACGCGCCGAACGACTGCCCGCCGCAGCCCGTACATTCGACGGCGCGGGGCGTGTCGGTTTCAGGCAGCATTGCGCCGAAGGAGCGATCGACCGTGGAGAGGCGAACGTGCGGCTTATAGGCCGCGTCGGCGCGCTCGCTCAGGCGGAAGTCATAGGTCTCGGCGCGATTGAAGCGATGGTTGTCGGAAAAATCCGTGATTTCGGAAAGATCGATGGGGCAGTTGGTCTTGACGCGCAATAGATCGCCGCGGCCCACCAGCTCGTCCACCGTGCGCGCGCCCAGCCGCGCCATAATACCGCGCAGCTCTTCAGCGACGAAGAGCATGAAGCGCTCGACGTATTCCGGCTTGCCCTTAAAGCGCTTTCTCAGCTCGGGGTTCTGCGTCGCCACGCCGAACGGGCAGGTGTCCAGATTGCACACGCGCATCATGCGGCAGCCCAGCGCGATCAGCGGCGCCGTGGCGAAGGCGAATTCCTCCGCGCCCAAGAGCAGCGCTATGGCCACGTCCCGGCCGGTCATGAGCTTGCCGTCGGTTTCGAGCTTCACCATGGAACGCAGGCCGTTCTTGCACAGCGTCTGATGCGCCTCGGCCAGCCCCAGCTCCCACGGAAGGCCCGCGCCGTGTATCGAGGTGAGCGGGGCCGCGCCCGTGCCGCCCTCGCCGCCGGAGATCAGGATCACCTGCGCGCCGGCCTTGGCCACGCCGGAGGCCACCGTGCCCACGCCGCAGGAGGACACCAGCTTGACCGACAGATCGGCCGCCGGATTGACGCACTTGAGATCGTAAATCAGCTGCGCGAGATCCTCGATGGAGTAGATGTCGTGATGCGGGGGCGGGGAGATCAGCGACAGGCCGGGCGTGGAGCAGCGGGTTTTCGCCACCTCTTCGGACACCTTCGCGCCGGGCAGATGGCCGCCCTCGCCGGGCTTTGCGCCCTGCGCCATCTTGATCTGGATTTCCTTCGCCGAGCGCAGATAGGGCGTCGTCACGCCGAAGCGGCCCGAGGCCACCTGCTTGATCGCCGAATTGCGCGCTGTGCCGAAGCGTTCGGCCAGCTCGCCGCCCTCGCCGGTATTCGACTTGCCGCCCAGATGGTTCATCGCCGTGGCCAGGCATTCGTGCGCCTCGCGGGAAAGCGAGCCGTAGGACATCGCGCCGGTCTTAAAGCGATGCACGATGCTCGAAGCCGGTTCGACCTCCTCGAGCGGAACCGGCGTACACGCGTCGAAGTTGAAATCGAGCAGCGAGCGGATGGTGCGCGGGCCGTCGTTCTCGACGAGCGACGCGTACTTTTCAAACAGCGCGGGATCGTCGTTCCAGAGCGCCTGTTGAAGCGTGTGGATGACCTCGGGGGAATAGAGATGTTCCTCAGTATCCTTGCCCGTGCGCAGCTTGTGGAAGCCCACGCTGTCGGGCGCGACATCGGTCGAAGAGTAGGCGCGTTCGTGATGCCAGAGCGTCTCGCGCTCTATGTGATCGAGTCCCACGCCGCCCAGATGATGCGGCGTGTTGGTGAAATAGCGGTCGACGAAATCGGCGTTCAGCCCGACCGCTTCAAAGAGCTGCGCGCTCTGATACGCGCCGAGCGTGGACACGCCCATCTTGGAGGAAATGTGCAATATGCCCGCCGTGAGCGCGTTTAAGTAACTGCGCGCGGCTTCGTCGGGCGTTTTTTTGATCAGACCGCGCGCGGCCAGATCGCGGACGGCGGCCTCGGCCATATAGGGCGCGATGGCCCGCGCGCCGAACGCCACGAGCATGGCCGCCTGATGCGCGTCGCGCACATCGCCGCATTCCACGGCGACGGACACGGCGGTGCGCTTCTTTGTGCGCACAAGGTGCTGCTCCAGCGCGGAGACAGCCAGCAGCGTGGGCAGCGCGGCGTGACGCTCGTCAAGGCCGCGGTCGCTCAATACGATGACGGTCACGCCCTGCGCGTGCAGCCGGTCGCATTTGTCGAACAGTCTTTGCAGCGCGCTCTCCATGCTCTCATGCGCGGCGGTATCGACGAGCAGCGACACCGTGGCGGCGCGCAGGCCGTCCTTATCCAGCGCCTTGACGCGCAGCATATCGCTTTCGCTCAATACCGGCGCGGCCAGCTCCAGCACGCGGCAGGCGCGCTCGTCGGGGGCGAGCAGATTGCCGTGGTCGCCCAGATAGACCGACGTGTCGGTGCGGCTCTTCTCGCGCAGCGCGTCGATGGGCGGGTTGGTCACCTGCGCGAATCGCTGCTTGAAGTAGGAAAACAGCGGCGGATGCGCCTTCGAGAGCGCCGCGAGCGGTATGTCCGCGCCCATGGAGCCGATGGGCTCAGTCCCCTTTTCGGCCATGGGGATGAGCACGCTGAAATAGTCCTCATAGGTATAGCCCAGCGCCTTGGCTGCGCGCGGGTCATAGGCGGGCGCAGATGCGTCGCTCAGGGGCAGGTCGCTCAGATGAAGAACGCCCTTCTCAAGCCACTTTTCATAGGGCATCAGCGCGGCGAAATGCGATTTCAGTGCGTCGCTCTCATAGAGCCTGCCCTGACGCAGATCGGCGCAGATCAGCTCGCCGCCGCGCAGACGGCCGCGGCGCAGGACGCGCGCTTCCTCCTCGTGCAGCACGCCCGCTTCAGAGGAGAGGATGAGCCGCCCGTCGTCGGTTTCCATGCGGCGCAGGGGGCGCAGGCCGTTGCGGTCGAGCATGGCCAGCACGCTGTCGCCGTCGAAGCACAATAGCGCCGCCGGGCCGTCCCACGGCTCCATGAGCGTGGAATAATAGTGATACATCGCCTGCCACGGCGTTTTTTCCGCGCGCCCCTGCCAGGCCTCGGGCACCAGAATCATGCCGGCCAGCGGCAGCGGCACGCCGTTCATGGAAAGGAATTCCAGCGCGTTGTCCAGCATGGCCGAATCGGAGCCGGTGGGATTGACGATGGGATAGATCGTCTCCACGCGCTCGCCCAGCAGACGGGAGAACATCGTTTCCTCGCGCGCCAGCATCCGGTCGGCGTTGCCGCGGATGGTGTTGATCTCGCCGTTGTGCAGCAGCATCCTGTGCGGATGCGCCTTGCTCCAGCTGGGATTGGTGTTTGTGGAAAAGCGCGAGTGAACCAGCGCCGCGGCGGAGGTATAGTCCTCCTGCTGAAGATCGGGATAGAACGCGCGCAGCTGCGTCACCAGCATCATGCCCTTGTAGACGATCGTGCGCGAGGACAGCGAGCAGACGTACGCCTGGGGCGCGGCCTTCTCAAAGCGGCGGCGCAGGACGTACAGCCGGCGGTCGAACGCCGCGCCGCGCCCGGTCTCCTCAGGGCGCGCCACGAAGCCCTGCACGATCGTGGGCATACTTTCCCGCGCGCCGCGCCCGAGCAGCTCGGGACAGACCGGCACGTCGCGCCAGCTAATAAAGGCGAGGCCTTCCGCACGGCAGGCCGATTCAAACGCGGCCTTTTCGGCGGCTGCGTCGGCGGAGAGGAAGAGCATGGCGGCGCCGTAATCGCGCCCCTCGCCGAGAGAAAGCCCCCGCGCCGCCGCCCAGCGGCTGAACAGGGCATGGGGAATCTCCGTCATAATGCCCACGCCGTCGCCGGTCGCGCCCTCCGCGTCGCAGCCCGCGCGGTGCGCCAGCCGTTCCACGATGGTCAGCGCGCTGTCAACCGCGCGGTGATCGCCTCTGCCGTTCAGATTGACGACCGCGCCGACGCCGCAGGCCTCGTGCTCCATGCGCTCGTCATACAGCGGATAGAACTGCCCCATGCTCGTTCCCCCTTAAACAATACAAAATAGCGGAATTTGAAATAAAAAGGCGACGCTCAGGCCGCCCGTGTGGTTTCAGCTTTCACCCAGCACGCGGCGCGCGCTTTCGGTCATCTTGACGCCATGGCGCATGCTCTCGGACTGAAGCAGGCGGTGCGCCTGATCCTCGGTGAGCTGCCGCTCGTCCATGAGCTTCCGCTTGGCGCGCTCCACCAGCTCGCGATCCTCGCCGGTTCTGCGGGGCAGGCGCTGGCCGTGCAGCTGCACCAGCATATTGACCGAGGCGATCAGCTCGCTGCGGGAAAAGGGCGACGTGAGCCGGAACAGCGCGGGATACTCGCAGTTGTCCAGATTTTCAGGCCGTCCCACGGCCAGCACCAGCGCGCGTTCGCCCAGATCCTCGCACAGCGAATCGACGGTGCGGTCGGCAAAGGCCGTGCCGCAGACCAGTATGCCGTCGCTGCACTGATTGAAGGCGCGCATGACCTCGTTGCCGGTCGCACAGACGCGGAAAACCGAAAGGCCGGAGGCTTCCAGCGCGGCCGCAATCTGGCGGGCGGTCTGCCTGTCTCGAAAGGCCGTGATGATCTTCGCCATGGGAACGCCTCCTCAATCAAATGAAATGGGCGCGGACGGGGGAAGGAGCCGCCCGCCCGCGCCGCTGTGTGGTTGAAGCGGTTGCTTTTGAAATCAGTAGATGGTCAGATAGCGATCGGTTTCCCAGGAGCTGACGTGGGTGCGATAGTCGTCCCACTCCTTGTACTTGCCCTCGGAATACTGGCTCACGATGTGCTCGCCCAGCGTGTCGCAGATCAGCTTGTCGGAGAGCATGACGTCGACGGCCTCCTTCAGGGAGCCGGGCAGACTGGCGATGCCCTTCGATTCGCGGGTCTTTTCGTCCATGGCGAAGATGTTCTCGGTGATTTCGGCGGGCGGGGTCATGCCCTTCTCGATGCCGTCCAGGCCGGCCGCCAGGCAGACCGACAGCGCCAGATAGGGGTTGCAGGCCGGATCGGGGCAGCGCAGCTCGACGCGCGTCGCCTGACCGCGGGCGGCGGGGATGCGGATGAGCGCGGAGCGGTTGCTGGCCGACCAGGCGAGATAGCAGGGCGCTTCATAGCCGGGCACAAGGCGCTTGTAGGAGTTGACCAGCGGGTTGGTGACGGCGGTCATGGCGCGCACATGGTGCAGCAGGCCCGCGATGAAGGCATAGGCCTCCTTGGACAAGCCCAGCGGGTCGCTCGGATCGGCGAAGACGTTCTTGCCGTCCTTGAACAGCGACATATTGGTGTGCATGCCGCTGCCGTTGATGCCGAACACCGGCTTGGGCATGAAGGTGGCGTGCAGGCCGTTCTTCTGCGCCAGCGTCTTGACGGCCAGCTTGAAGGTCATGATGTTGTCGGCGGCGGTCAGCGCGTCGGCGTACTTGAAGTCAACCTCATGCTGTCCGGCGGCGACCTCGTGATGGGAGGCCTCGATTTCGAAGCCCATCTGCTCGAGCGTCATGCAGATTTCGCGGCGGGTGCTCTCGCCGTGATCGAGCGGGCCGAGGTCGAAGTAGCCGGCTTCGTCGCCCGTCTTGGTGGTCGGGCGGCCCGCCTCGTCGGTCTGGAAGAGGAAGAACTCGCACTCGGGGCCGACGTTGAAGGAATAGCCCAGCTTGGCCGCGTGCTCCAGCGTGCGCTTGAGCGTGCCGCGGGGATCGCCGATGAACGGCGTGCCGTCGGGGTTATAGACGTCGCAGATCAGGCGGGCAACGCGTCCGTGCTGCGGCCGCCACGGCAGTATTGCGAACGAATCCAGATCGGGGCGCAGATACTGATCGGATTCGTGGATGCGGACAAAGCCCTCGATGGAGCTGCCGTCGATCATGATCTGGTTGTTCACCGCCTTTTCGATCTGCGAAGCGGTGATGGCCACGTTCTTCAGCTGGCCGAAGATGTCCGTAAACTGCATACGGATGAACTCCACGTCCTCATCCTTCACCATGCGAATGATGTCTTCCTTGCTGTACTTGCTCATGAGACGGCCCTCCCAAATTCAATTTGAAAATAAAAAATCAGAGCACGAGTCAGCCTCAAAAGCTCCCTTGCTCTGATGGACGGAATTATAGCACGCATCGGGCGCACCGTCAAGGATTTGCAGATAGAATTTTCAAACTCTTCATTTTCGACGCTGAAACGCGCGTTTATCCCTGATTTTTGACTTTGTTTTTACGTTCAACGGTCATTTTTGCCGGTTGACAGCGGGAGCGCGCCGTGCTATAATTCCATCCATAACCGATAAAGGCAATGAGGAAGAAAAGTAGGCCGCTTTCATCGCGCCCGACAGAGAGCGTTCCCCCGCTGAGACGAACGCGCGCGCTCCGGCTGAAAGAACCCTTCCGAGCTCCGAACCGAAGGCCAAGGGCGGCCCGTAGGCGAGGCGGCGCGGCGGCACGTTAAAGCCGCCGGGGATTCTACTTATAATAGGATCGCCCGCGAGAAGCAAATCAGGTGGCACCACGAACAGCGGCATTCGTCCTGAAATAGGATGGAATCTGCCGCTTTACAGGTTCGGAGGTGCTTTTTTATGTGTTCGATCATGGGTATTGAGGTGAAGGAGCTTTCGCAGGAGAAGATTGAGGAGTGCTTTGCGCGCACGGTTTCGCGCGGGCCGGACATGACGCGCGTGGTGAAGCTGCCCGGCGCCGTGCTGGGCTTCCACCGGCTGGCGATCATGGGACTGGACGAGAGCGGTATGCAGCCGTTCGAGCTGAATGGCCGCGCGGTCGTGTGCAACGGCGAGCTGTACGGCTTTCGGCCGCTGCGGGCGCGCTATGCGGAGAAATACGCCCTGAAGAGCCAGTCCGACTGCGAGATCCTGCTGCCCCTTTATGAGGAATACGGGCTGGACATGTTCAAGGCGCTGGACGCGGAGTTCGCGCTGGTAATCTATGACGGTAAGGAGGGTCTGATCGCTGCGCGCGATCCGATCGGCATCCGGCCGCTGTATTACGGCGTGACGGAGGAGGGCGGCATGGCGTTCGCCAGCGAGGCGAAGAACCTGACCGGCCTGTGCGCCGAGATACTGCCCTTCCCGCCCGGCTGCTACTGGAAGGGCGGCGAGTTCGTGCGCTATGCCGATCCGGCGAAGGTGGATCGCTTCGTCATGGCGGACGAGGACACGGTGTGCCGGGAGCTGCGCCGTCTGCTGATCGCGGGCGTGGAGAAGCGGCTGGACGCGGACGCACCGCTGGGCTTTCTGCTGAGCGGCGGGCTGGACAGCTCTCTGGTGTGCGCGATTGCGGCGAAGAGGCTGCCGCATAAAATCAGGACATTTTCGATCGGCATGGATGTGGACGCGATCGACCTGAAATACGCGCGCATGGTGGCCGACTATATCGGCAGCGAGCATACGGAAGTGATCATCTCGAAGGCGGATGTGCTCGCGGCGCTGGAGCCGGTCGTGGCGCTCCTGGGCACATACGACATTACGACGATCCGCGCGAGCATCGGGATGTATCTGGTGTGCAGGGCGATCCATGAGACGACGGACATCCGCGTGCTGCTGACCGGCGAAATTTCGGACGAGCTGTTCGGCTACAAGTACACCGACTTTGCGCCCGACGCGGCGGCGTTCCAGCATGAGGCGGAGAAGCGTATTCGCGAGCTGCATATGTACGACGTGCTGCGCGCCGATCGCTGCATATCGGTGAACTCGCTCGAGGCGCGCGTGCCGTTCGGCGATCTGGCGTTTGTGGACTATGCGATGAGCATCGATCCCGCGCTGAAGATGAACCGCCACGACATGGGCAAATATCTGATCCGCAAGGCGTTCGAGGGCGATCACATTCTGCCGGACGAGATTCTCTGGCGGCAGAAGGCGGCCTTCAGCGACGCGGTGGGCCATTCGATGGTGGACGATCTGAAGGAACTGGCGGAGGAGACGTACACCGACGCGGAGTTTGAAATGAAGCGCCGCAGGTACGATCACGCGCGTCCCTTCACGAAGGAGAGTCTGCTCTACCGCGAGTTGTTCGAGAAGTATTATCCCGGCCAGTCGGCGATGGTTGTCGATTTCTGGATGCCCAACAGAGCCTGGAAGGGCTGCGACGTGACCGATCCCTCGGCCCGCGTTCTCTCCAACTACGGCGCCAGCGGTCGCTGAGCGGGCAGTGCCCGCTTCCACTTGCTGCCGCGCAGTGATACACGACCTGCCCGACCATAAATTGGAGCCGGGCAGGTCTTCGATTGTGCGTGTTGATATGATCGCTACACAGCCCGACCCGCCCGAGCATAAATTGGACTCGGGCGGGTCT
>SFOF01000112.1 GCA_004552515.1 Clostridiales bacterium | reverse complement strand
TCTTCGGCATCGGCTTCACCTCGTTGATGCTTCAAAAGAACATGATCAAAAAGATCATCGGCTTCGGCATGATGGACAGCGCCATCTATCTCTTCCTCGCGGCCAAGGGCTTCATCGAGGGCCGCAAGGCGCCCATCGTGGTGAACGGCGTCACGAAAATGTCCGCCTACATCAATCCCATTCCCAGCGGCCTGGTGCTGACCGGCATCGTCGTCAGCGTCAGCGTGACCTCGCTCATGCTGGCGCTGACCGTGCGCCTGTACCGCCGCTATCACACGCTGGACATCGACGAAATCACCGTGCTTGCGCGAAAGGAGGAGAACTGATTGGAATACTTCTGGCAGAATATTCCCTTCTTCTGCATCCTGCTGTGCATCGCCTCCGCGTCGTTTACGTCGATCATGCCCCGCAAAATGGCGCGCGCGGCCTGCCTGTTCGTGGTTGGCAGCGTGCTGGCGATGAGCATACTGCTGTGCGGCTATGTGTCCTCCTATGGCACGTTCTACACCTACATGATGGGTCATTTCCCCGCGCCCTGGGGCAACGAGATCCGCGTCGGCCTGCTGGAATCGATCACGGCCATCGCGTTTTCGGTCATCATGCTGCTCTCGATCGTCGGCGGCATCGAGCAGGTCGCCCATCATGTCTTT
The DNA here is from genome assembly GCA_004552515.1 of Clostridiales bacterium. Lineage (GTDB taxonomy): Bacteria > Bacillota > Clostridia > Christensenellales > Aristaeellaceae > Firm-10. The sequence goes on along the minus strand of SFOF01000112.1, from coordinate 6,445 downwards.
GACGACAAGCAGAGCCTGTATTACATCATGCTCGAGCTGCTCATGGCGGCGCTGCTGGCGCAGGTCTACACCAACGACCTGTTCACGGCCTATGTCTTCGTCGAAATCATGACGCTCTCGGCCTGCGCACTGATCGTCGCCCGCTCGAAGGGACGCACGCTGGTGGCCGCCACGCGCTATATGATCATGAACCTGATGGGCAGCGGCCTGTTCCTGCTGGGGCTGACCTATCTCTACGGCCTGACGGGACATCTGCTGATGAGCAATATCCAGCAGCAGGTGGCCGTGCTGGCCGAAACAGGTGAGCACGCGCGCGCGCTGACCGTGACCATCGCGCTGATGAGCGTCGGCCTGGCCATCAAAAGCGCGCTCTTCCCCTTCCACACATGGATCCCCGACGCGTACGGCCATTCGACGCCCACGTCCTCGGCGGTGCTGTCCAGCCTGGTGTCGAAGGGCTACATCTTCCTGCTGATCAAGATTTACTATCGCGTCATCGGGCTTGACGCGGTCAATCAGACGCGCATTAACGACGTGCTGTTCGTGTTCGGTCTGGTGGGCATCATCATGGGCTCGCTGAGCGCCATCCGCGAAAAGGACGTGCGCCGCATGGTGTCCTTCTCCTCGGTCGCGCAGATCGGCTACATCTATATGGGCATCGGCATGGGCACGGAGGCCGGCATGGTAGCGGCGGTCTTCCACATCTTCGTCCACGGCATGGCCAAATCGATGCTCTTCCTGTCCACCTCCGGCCTGATCCAGGAATCCGGCTGGAAGACCGACTTTCGGAGCCTGCGCGGCAGCGGCTTCAGGAATCCGATCGCCGGCGTGGCGTTCTCGGTCGGCTCGTTCTCGATGGTGGGCATCCCCTTCCTGGGCGGCTTCATCTCGAAGGTCTATTTCGCCAAGGCGGCCATGATGATGCGGCCCGCCGAAACGCTGATCGTCCTGCTGGTGCTGGCGGCCAGCACGATCCTCAACACCATCTATTTCCTCAAAACGGTCATCACGCTTTACCGGCCGCCGATTGACGGCGCGGCCAACGCGCCCCGCGCCCGCGTCAAAGCGTCGTTCGCCGTGTCGCTTGTCTGCCTGATCGCGGCTAACTTCTTCCTGGGCACGTTCTCTCAGCCCATCATTGAAGCGATTCGCGCGGGCCTTAATATGTTCGCCTGATGGCGCGAGGAGGAGTCATGCCTTATGGTTATGTGGAATAACATCTTGCTGATATTGCCCGTCGTCGTGCCGGTGCTTGCCGGACTGCTGGCCGGGTGCATAAAGAGCCGCTCCGCCCGCAACGCGCTGACGGGCGCGTCCCTCGTGATCAACGCGCTGCTCGTGCTGCTGGCCGTGCTGCGCGGCTCTCAGGAGCTGACGCTGTGGCAGCTGACCGACACGGTGTCGATCTATTTCCATGTGGACGGCGTTTCGAAGCTGTTTGCGCTGCTCATCTCTTGTATGTGGCTGTGCGTGGGCTTCTATTCGTTCGACTATATGAAGAGCGAGGAAAACGAAGGCCGCTTCTATCTGTTCTATCTGATCTCGCTGGGCGTGCTGATCGGCCTGAGCTTCAGCGGCAATCTGGTCACGATGTATATGTTCTATGAGCTGATGACGCTCATGACGCTGCCGCTCGTGCTGCACACAATGAGCAAAGAGGCCGTGGCCGCGGGCGTCAAGTATCTGCTCTATTCCGTGTTCGGCGCGTCGCTGGCGCTGCTGGGCGTATTCTTCTATGCGCGCTACGGCTCGACCATGGCCTTCACCGCCGGCGGCGTGCTGACCGCCGAATCGATGGCCGGCCACGAGAGTCTCATGCGCTGGGGCACGTTCGCCATGATCGTGGGCTTCGGCGTAAAGGCCGGTATGTTCCCGATGCACGGCTGGCTGCCCACGGCGCACCCCGTCGCCCCCTCTCCCGCCAGCGCCGTGCTGTCGGGCGTGATCACCAAGGCGGGCGTGCTGGGCATCATCCGCGTGGTGTACTATCTGGCGGGCGCCGATTTCATCCGCGGCACCTGGGTGCAGGCGGCCTGGATGACGCTCGCGCTCATCACCGTGTTCATGGGCTCGATGCTGGCCTATCGCGAGCGGCTGCTCAAGAAGCGGCTGGCCTATTCGACGGTGAGTCAGGTGTCCTATGTGCTGACCGGCCTGTCCACGCTCTCACCCATCGGCTTTGTGGGGGCGCTGATGCACATTGTATTCCACTCGGTGATCAAGAACGGCCTGTTCATGTCGGCCGGCGCGATCATCAATAAGACCGGCAAGACGCGCGTGGAGGAGCTGCGCGGTATCGGCCGCCAGATGCCCGCCGTCATGTGGTGCTTTACGCTGCTCTCCGCGGGATTGATCGGCGTGCCGCCAACGTGCGGCTTCATCAGCAAGTGGTATCTCGCCGAGGGCGCGTTGAGCCTGACGAATACGGCGTTCAGCTGGGTCGTTCCCTGCGTGCTGCTGGTCAGCGCCGTGCTGACGGCCGGCTATCTGCTCTCGATCACGATCGCGGCCTTCTTCCCGGGCAGGGATTTCGACACGGCCTCGCTGCAAAGGGCCGAGCCGGGCGCTCTGATGCTCGTGCCGCTGATTGCGCTCGCCGCGCTGACGCTGCTGCTGGGGATGTTTCCCACCGCGCTGATCGGCTTCTTCAAGTCGATCGCCGCGCTGGTGATGTGAAGCGCGGGAAAGTGAGGCTGCATTATGACGCTGTTGCTTGTGCCGATCCTGCTGCCGATCCTCGGCGGGCTGGCGACCGGCCTGATTCGCTTTTCCTCGCGGCGGACGCGCTCGATCTTTGTGGAGTGCATCGCGCTCGCCAATTCCGCGCTGCTGTTCTATCTGGTGTTTCGCGGGCAGGGGCTGTCGCTGAGCGCGCTGCGGCTGACTGAAAACCTGACCATCACGCTGCGTGTGGACGGCCTGACGCGCGTTTTCGGCGCGCTGATCGCCTTCCTCTGGCCGCTGGCGACGCTCTACGCCTTCGAATACATGGAGGCCGAAGGGCGCGAGAACACATTCTTCGCCTACTATCTGATGAGCTACGGCGTGACGGCCGGCATTGCGCTGAGCGGCAATCTGTTCACGCTCTACGCGTTTTACGAGCTGCTGACGCTGGTCACGCTGCCGCTGGTGCTCCACAAGCTGGACACCACCTCCATCCACGCCAGCCGCACCTATCTGTACTATTCGATCAGCGGCGCGGCGCTGGCCTTCATCGGCATGATATTCGTGCTGACCTACGGCACGAACCCCACGACCGAGTTCGTCTACGGCGGTATGCTGGATATGGCGCGCGTCGCCGATAAAAAGGATCTGCTGCTGGCGGTGTTCCTGATGTCGTTCGTGGGCTTCGGCGTAAAGGCGGCTCTCTTCCCCGTGCACGCGTGGCTGCCCACTGTGTCGGTCGCGCCGACGCCCGTGACGGCACTGCTGCACGCCGTGGCCGTGGTTAAGGCCGGCGCGTTTGCCATCATCCGCATCATCTATTACACCTTCGGCACGGATTTCCTCTATGGCACCTGGGCGCAGTACGCGGCGATGGGGCTGGCCATGTTCACCATCGTGTTCGGTTCGGTCATGGCCGTCAAGGAACAGCACTTCAAGCGCCGCCTGGCCTACTCGACCGTAAGCAACCTGAGCTATATCATATTCGGCGCGACGCTCATGTCCCCCGCCGGCCTGACGGGCAGCCTCACGCATATGCTTTTCCACGGCGTTATGAAGATCACGCTGTTCTTCTGCGCGGGCGCTGTGCTGGTCAGGACGAAGCGCGAATATGTGCAGGAGCTGCGCGGCTTCTCGAAGGTCATGCCCTTCACGATGGGCGTGTTCACCGTCGCCGCCGCCGCGCTGGTGGGCGTGCCGCCGCTGATGGGCTTCGTCAGCAAATGGATGCTGGCCTCGGCCGCCATGACGGACGGGCGCGGCGTCGCGGCGCTGGGCGCGGTCGCGCTGATTATTTCGGCGATTCTGACGGCCGTGTATCTGTTCACAATCGTCGTGCCGGCCTACTTCATGCCGCTGGGCGAATCCTCCGCCGCTCTGGCCGGAGAAAACCGCGATCCCGGCTGGCGGATGAAGCTGCCGCTCGCCATACTGACCGCGGCCATCGTCGCCGGCGGGCTGTGCGCGTCGCCGCTCGTTCGCTTCCTCGGCAATGTCGCCGCGGGGCTGTACTGATAGAAAGGAGACATGAAAACAATGCGCGGAGATTTTCTGCTGGGCGCGCTGGTATTCGTTCCGATGCTGGGCGCGATTGTCTCCTATGTTATCGACCGGTTTACGAAAATTCAGAAGGGCGCCGCGATGACGCTGATCTGCGCGCTTGAGCTGGCGCTGGCCGCCGTGCCGCTGACCCGCGTAATGATGGGACAGAGCGCGTCCTTCTATTGGGACGGCTTCTGCGGCATGGGGCTGCACTTCAAGCTGGACGGCTTTCGCGCCATGTATGTGATGATCGCCGCCTTCATGTGGTTCATGAGCCAGGGGCTGTTCGCGCCCTGCTATTTTCCCAGGAGCGACGAGCACCGCAGCCGCTATGATCTGTTCACCCTGCTCACGCTGGGCGAAACCTGCGGCGTGTTCCTGGCCGACAACCTGTACACGGCGTTCATATTCTTTGAGCTGATGTCCATGACCAGCTACGTCTGGGTGGCACACGATGAAAAGCCCGCCGCCCTGCGCGCCGCCGAAACCTATATGGCCGTGGCGGTCATCAGCGGCATGGTGACGCTGATGGGACTGTTCATGCTCTACAGCAAAATCGGCACGCTGGAATTCGTCGGCATCCGCAGCCTGATCGCCGCCGGACGCGTGAAGCCCTCCGAGCTGCGGCTCATCGCAGCGCTGATCGCCGTCGGCTTCGCGGCCAAGGCGGGCGTTTTCCCGCTGCACATCTGGCTGCCCAAGGCGCATCCCGTCGCCCCCGCTCCGGCCAGCGCGCTGCTCTCCGGCATACTGACCAAGACCGGCCTGTTCGGACTGCTGGTCATCGCGGCCAATATGCTGCCCGCCGACGCGGCCTGGGGCAACGCCATGCTGATCTTCGGCGTGATTACGATGTTCGTGGGCGCACTGCTGGCGCTGTTCTCGGTGGATCTGAAGCGCACGCTGGCCTGCTCGTCCATGTCGCAGATCGGCTTCATACTGGTGGGCGTGGGCATGGCGGTGCTCTCCGGCTTCGAGAGCGGCGCCGCGGTTCACGGCGCGCTGCTGCACATGGTCAATCATTCGCTGATCAAGCTGGTGCTGTTCATGGCGGCGGGCGCTGTGTATATGCAGACGCATAAGCTCAATCTGAACGACATTCGCGGCTTCGGGCGGCGCAAGCCCCTGCTGCACTTCGCCTTCCTGATGGGCTATCTGGGCATCATCGGTATGCCGCTGTTCAACGGCTATGTGAGCAAATCGCTGCTGCACGAGTCGATCCTCGGGCACATCGAGGCGCTGAAGGCCGCCGGCCTGTCCTATGCGCCCTACAAGCTGGCCGAAGTTATTTTCCTCATCACGGGCGGCCTGACCGCGGCCTATATGACCAAGCTCTATATCGCGCTGTTCTGGGAAAAGAACGACGAAAAGACGCAGGCGGCCTTCGACAAGCTGCCGCCCATGCCCCGTTCCGCCGCAGCCGCCCTGACGCTGAGCGCACTCGTGCTGCCTGCGCTGGGCATGATCAGCGCGTTTTCCGGCGGCGTGGCCACGCTGATGTCCTCCTTCCTGCACTTTGCGGGCGAGGCGGAAAACATCGGCGCGCTGAACGCGGAGAATCTCTCCGGCGCGGCCAAATCGCTGCTGATCGGCGCGGGCGTTTATCTGCTGATCGTGCGTCCCCTGCTCATGGAAAAGGACAAGCGCGGCGTGCGGCTGTACATCGACCGCTGGCCGAAGGCGCTGGATCTTGAGAACCTCGTCTATCGCCCGCTGCTCGAAAAGCTGCTGCCCGATCTGCTGGCCGTGCCCACGAATCTGCTGGACAAACTGGCCGACTATGCGCGCGCCGTGCTGGGCTTTATGGGCACGTTCATGGCGCGCGTGTGCGACGAGGGCATCGATACCGTCGCGCTCGGCCTGTGGCGCACGCTGTTCAGGCGCCGCCGCAAGAAGCAGCCCGTGCCCATCGGCAACCGCTTCACCTACGCGCTGGGCAGCCTGTTCAACGGCGTGGTTTTCCTGCTCAACAGGACGCTCTGCCGCCGCCACCCGATCACGACCAACTTCACCTGCGTGTTCGCGGCGGGCTTCGACGAGCTGAGTGCCAACGTCAAGCGCATCACGCTCAGCATTTCCTTCGGACTGCTGCTGCTGTGCATCGGCCTCTACATCGCCTTCTCCTACATACTGCATTGACAAAAAGCGCCGGCCGCCCCGATTCTTTATTCGGAGCGGCCGACGTATTTTTATCAGGAACAATCCTCTGCCCATTCCCGTCTGTATGGGCGTTCCCAGT
>SFOF01000111.1 GCA_004552515.1 Clostridiales bacterium | reverse complement strand
ACAGGACGGCTTGCGGGAGGGTTGCGTTCCTATTCCGCCGTGGGTCGGGATCGCCATTCGTGCGTTCTCGGATGTCGCGTGGTCATCGGGCTTTGTTGGTTCACTTCGGGCTTGCGCGTTTTCTGGCGGCGATCCCGACGGGGAAACGAAGGGACGCGGGGAACGGAGGCGGCGCGGCAAAGTGCGTTTTTGCGTGACCGCATTAGCTTTGCTGTGTTTTCCGCGGGGAGTACGCTGGGGCTGCGCGCCCCAGACTGCGCCAAAGAGTCTTCGACTCTCTGGACTCTCCTCAGGGGCTGGACGAGCGGCAAAGTGCGCTTTGCACGGCGGGGTTGGGGTGGTGCGGATTCGCGGCGCCGTCACCCGGGTACACGGAAAGACCCGCCCGGCTCTGATAAGCGGAGGCCGCACTGCGGCTGGCCGGGCGGGTCGGGCTGTATACTGCTAACCTTTCTTGCTTTGCGCGGCAGCAAGTGGAACCGGCACAGCCGGCGAGCCGCCCGGCGGCAGCGGCGCGGAGTCGGGTTGCAACGCGCGAAGCGAAGTGCGTGCAGGCTCAGCCTGCCGACCTTAAGAGATTGTAAGATTAAAGTCACCTGATCGCAAGGTTCATCTGGTATAGTAGAAGCATGAACAGATGGGAAGGAGCGTGCATCTTGTGGACATCATCCGATGCGAACAGCTGAGCAAAATCTATAACGCGGGCGAGGGCCGGGTCGCCGCGCTGGACGGCGTGACGCTCGCCTTCGAAAAGGGCGCGTTCACCGCCATCACCGGCCCCAGCGGCTCGGGCAAATCGACGCTGCTGCACCTGCTTGGCGGGCTGGATACCCCCACGTCCGGCAAGGTCTACTATCAGGACGAGGAGCTCTATAAATACCGCGATAACCAGCTCTCCGTGCTGCGCCGCCGCCGCTTCGGCTTCGTGTTCCAGAGCTATAACCTCGTGCGCGAGCTGACCGCGTGGGAAAATATCCTGCTGCCCGTCATGCTCGATCACAGAAAGTGTGACCAGAGCTATCTGGACGGCATTATCGAGATCCTCGGCATCGGCGATCGGCTCTCGCATCTGCCGGGCGCAATGTCCGGCGGCCAGCAGCAGCGCGTCTGCATCGCCCGCGCGCTGGCCAACAAGCCCTCGATCCTCTTCGCCGACGAGCCGACCGGCAACCTCGACGGCAAATCGGGCCGCGAGGTGCTCGCGCTGCTTAAGCGGCTCGGCTATGAGCTGGGCATCACGCTCGTGCTCGTGACGCACGATCAGTCGGTCGCCGAGCAGGCCGGCCGCATCATCGAGCTGCGCGACGGCATTGTCGCGCGGGACAGCGGGGTGAGCGAAGCATGAAACGCCTGAGTGTCAACCGCATTGCCGCCGCCGGCCTGCGCGCCGATCAGCGCGGCTATCGCGCCATGGCCGCGGGCATATTCCTCTCGATATTCTTCATCGCCACGCTCTGCCAGTGTGCTTGGGGCGTGTATGTGGCCGCCGTGCAGGGCGTGCGCGCGCGCATGGGTCAGGCCGACGCGTTCTACTTCGACGCGGATGAATACAGCGACGCTGACATTATGGACGAGGGCAGCTTCGACCGGCTGGGGCACATCGCCATGACGGCGCAGGCGGGCGGCCTGTACATAGGCTCCTATGACGAAGCCGCCGCTTCCATCATGGATCGGCGCTATGCGAGCGGCCGCGCGCCCGAAAAGGCGGGGGAGATGGCCGCCGAAAAGAGCTTCCTCGATCATCTGAGCATAGCGGCAGAAATCGGCGAGTCGTTCGAGCTGACCGTCACGCCCATCGACGGCCTGAGTGAAACGCGGACGTATACGCTCACCGGCGTGCTGGCCGAGCAGACGTCGCGCTTCGACTGGGACAGCGTCGCTTATTTCTCAGAGACACGTTTTTGCACGCTGCCCTCGGCGCTGGTTTCTCAGGAGGAAGCGCCGTTCGCCAGCGGGCGCGTCGTCACGCAGCGCGTCATGACGCTCAAAAGAGGCGTGTCGCTCGAAAAGGCGCTGGCACGCAATTTCGATGAGGACGGCCATCTGACAGCGCCGCTCCTGATCGGCCTGACCGATTTCGGCAGGCTGACTGTCAGCGGCGGGTTCTTCTCGTGGAACGATGGCTTTTCGGATGAAGAGGTAACAACGCTGTTTACCATGCTGGCGCTCCTAGGCGGCTCGCTGCTGCTGGCCTGCTGCGTGGGCATCGCCGGCGCGATGGAGGGCCAGCTCGCGCGCAAGACCAAGGAGATCGGTATGCTGCGCGCCGTCGGAGCCACCAGGCGGCAGATTCGCCGTATATTCGGGCGGGAGGCGTGGCTCGTCGCGTTGGTCATGGCGCCCGTGTCGCTGGCCTGCGCCTGTCTGGCCGTGTGGGGGATGAGCCGCGCGTTTCCAAGCCTGATTGCGTTCGATATTCAGCCGGTGATCCTTGTGCCCATCGCGCTCATGTCGGTGGCGTGCATTGTCATCTCGGCGTTTGTGCCGCTGCGGCGCGCGTCCCGGACTCTGCCCATGGGCGTGCTGCGCGATACGGCGCTCTTGCGGCGCATGGGCCGCGTGAAGAGCCGAAGCAGCTATAAGCCCGCGCGTCTGATCGCATGGCGGCAGAACCGGCTGCATCCGCTCAGGCCGCTGGGCGCGGGCGCGCTGACCGGCCTGATGCTCGTTTGTATGCTCAGCGCGCTCAGCCTGTTCAGCCAGATGAGCGATCAGGTCATCCGCTCGAACGCGGCCTTCAGCGCGTATTTCTATATGGACTACGCCACTACCAACAGCTATTACACCATGCTGCCCGAGCGCGCGCTCAGCGCCGGTGATATTGCGCAGATTGAAGCGCTCCCCGGCGTCAAAAAAGCGCGGGAAAGGAGTGCGGCCAATGTCTGCTGGATAACGGACAGCGCGCCGAGCTACCTCACGAACGCCGATCTGTACACATACAGCTATCTTCTGAGCGAGGAGGAGCTGCTGCGGCGCGCGCATACGCAGGACGATGCGCAGCTCTATGACTATCTCGACACCAGCGATGAAGGGATGATTGAGATTCGGCGGGAGGCGGCTGAAACCAACGAGCGCGTTCGCCGCGAAACCGGCGCTGAAGCGGGAGAGGCGCTCGTGCCGCTGGGGCTTATGGTGCTGGATGATGAGGCGCTGCGCAGCTATGCTTCCGACGTTGCAGAAGGAGCGATCGATCTGGACGCGATCAACCGCGGCGAGCAGGTGCTGCTCTGCGCGCCCGACCGCTATGTGCGCATTGAAACGAAAAATGGGAAGGTCATCGGCGCGCGCATGAGCAATAAGCCGTTTCAGGGGGCGACGCTGATCGCGCACAACGACGGCGATTTCAGCGCCGGTGAGACGCTCGAACTGATGCTGCTCACAGGGCCGGAAGCGGACTTTACAGCGCAGAGCGCGGAGGGCTTTTATGCAGGGCTTGAGGAGCGCCGCGCGGCCGTGACAATCGGCGCTGTGCTGAACAACACGACGAGCCTGTATGGCATGGATAGTGCGGTTACGCTGTTCACCACGCGGCGCGGGCTGAACGCCATGGGCTTTTCAATGGATCGTGTGGACAGTCTGGATATTTACACCGAAGGCGCTATGAGCGCCGAGGAGGAGCAGGCGCTCTCTGAAAGTGTTGAGAGCATACTGCGCCGCGCCGACAATATGAGCTTTTATGACGAGCTGCAGACAGCGCGTGCAGCCCGGCAGCAGAACGCCATGGTGATGACGGCGCTCCTCAGCGTGGCGCTGCTGTTCTTCGCCGTGGCGGTGAGCATGATTACCGGCGGCGTGACGCGGCGCATCCGCTCGGACGCGCGCATGATCGGCACGCTGCGGGCGGTCGGCGCGGACGCGAAAACCGTCGCGGGCTGCTATCGGATGCAGATTCTTTTGAGCATCGCTCTGGGGCTGCTCGTCGGGCTTGCGTGCATGATCGCGCTGCTGACCTCCTATTACGGGCGCGCCTGGTGGATGCGCATCGCCGCGCCGGCCTGCGTGCTGGGCTTTTCCGCGCTGTGCTACGCCGCCTGTATGCTGGCGCTGCGTTCACGCATCCGGGAGACGATCTCGCGCAGCATTGTCGAGAATATTCGGGAGATGTAAAGGGGGAGAGCGGCTCGGCGGCGCGTCCCGCAAAGCCCTCGCGGGCGGTTTCATGCCGCCGCGCATGAGCTGGACAAAACCGCGATCGGCTCAAATCTGCCGGTTATCGTTGGGGGATTTCATGCAGCCGCGCATGAGCCGGACGGCGCGAGAGGGATACCGCGCGCATCTCGAGGGGGCTGGCAAGTCGTTTCGCGGGCTTTTGATGGCGGGGGATGTTCCCGAGCCGGCGAAAACGCGCCTGCTTCCGTGTCGCTTCCAACCGGCCTACACTCTGAAATTGCAGGAAAAGAACCATGTTTTGGGGAGAGGATCGATTATGAAAAAACGCTTCAGACTGCTGCTGATTCTCATGGCTCTGCTGGCGCTGTGCGCGCCTGCGCTGGCCGAGGGCGGTTTTACGCTGGACGAAAACGCCACCATCGCGGGCATGAACTATCTGCCGTGGGCGCGCGGCTACGAGCCGACGAGCGACGGCGAGACGATGACCGTCTGCCTGCCGCTGCGCAGCGACAGCGCGGCCGGGAAGATCACGGCGACGCTCACGGTGGACGACGAAACGGTCTCGCCGCTGCGGGGCGAGGGCGCGAAAATCGACGTGCTGCCCGATCAGAACGGGCTTTACGCCGTGCGGCTGAGCGCGCGCCTGCTCAGCGGGCGCATCAACGGCGATTACGCCGCCACGGTGTGCGTGACCGGCAAAGATGCGGACGGCGCGGCGGTGACGGCCAGCTTTCCGGTCGTGCTGCGCGTGCGGGACGGCAAATCGAGCGGCGCGGCGATGCGGCCCTCGCTTGAAGGCGTGAGCGCCGATCTGCGCGTGGGCGAGGACGGTGCGCTGACCGCCACGCTGGTCAATACCGATCCCTACGCCGAAATGCGCGATATTCTGCTGACCGTTTCCGACGCGAGCGGCGAGATCCTGAACGCGGGGAGCGATAAGCTGCGCCTCGGGTCGCTCATGCCGGGCGAGCGCGCGGCGGCGGCGTATCCGCTGAGCGTGCAGCCGGACGCGGCGGTGAAGGCGCACGCGCTGAACCTGACGCTGACATGGACGGCGCTGGGCGAGGACATGGGCTGGACGGAGACGTATGCGCTGCCGGTGACGCAGGAGATCCGGCTGGGGCATGGCGCGATGCAGGCGGCGGCCAGCGTGGTGGCGGGCGATACGGCGGCGCTGACGCTGCCGCTGATGAACATGGGGCGCGGCGAGCTGCGCAACGTGCTGGCGACGCTGACGCTGCCCGGCCTGTGCGAGCGGCAGAGCGTGCTGGTGGGCACGATTGCGTCCGGCGAATCGGCGCAGGCGCGGCTGTCGTTTGCGGCAGACGGCGAGGCGGGGACATATACGGGCGTTCTCCGCGTGACGGGCGAGGACGCATGGGGCAACGAGAGCGGCTATGAGCTGCCGGTCGAGCTGGCCGTCGAGCCGAAGCCGGTGAAGAGCGCGGAGGACACGGCCTCGGGCGGCGCGGGGGAAGAGAAGATGCTTTCGCCGCTGGTCTGGGGGCTGGGCGGCGGCTGCGCGCTGCTGCTGGCGGCGCTGATCGTCACGTCGGCGCTGCTGGTGCGGAAAATCCACCGCCTGGAAGAGGACAGGCTGTAAGAGCGCGGGCGGGGGCGCATCCCCGCTCGAATTGGGCTTGAGCGGGCTGCGGGCGCGGCGCTCCCTTTGCGGCGGCGCGTCAGAAACGGCGATTGGGCGCGGCTGGGGGAGGATGGGTCGTAAAGCGCGGGCGGGGGCGCATCCCCATTCGAATTGGGCTTGAGCGGGCTGCGCGTAAAGCGGCGTGGCTTGGCGGAATTTTCAGGCCGGAGGGCTTGAGGTGCAAAACGTCCCGGCCGGCTATTGCGGCGGCTCTGTTTGGAACGGATGCGGCGTCCCCGAATCGCGCCCGCTATGCCGGAATCGCGGGAGGCCTGCCGGGGGCGGCTTTCGTTGACGGGGCCGGGGCGGAGAGTCGAGCGCCGCGTCTCCTGGGGGGATTCGTTCAGCGAATCATAAAATTTATTGCGGCGCGCGAAAAAACGCTGGACAAATCGCGCGGGGCGTGGTATACTATGAAATGCCGATCTATCGGATAGAGCGGACATGAAGGGCGAGAGGTGAGATGGTATGCCGCAGGAGGGCGTCAAGGTCATTGCCCAGAACCGCAAGGCGCGGCATGACTATTTCATCGAGGAGACGTATGAGGCCGGCATTGAGCTGCACGGCACGGAGGTCAAGTCGATCCGGCTGGGCCAGTGCAATCTGAAGGACTGCTTCGCCGTGGTGAAGGACGGCGAGCTGTTCGTGTACGGTATGCACGTCAGTCCCTACGAGAAGGGCAGCTTTTCAAACACCGATCCGCTGCGGCCCAAGAGGCTACTCATGCACAAGGCGGAGATCCGCAAGCTGCAGCAGAGCGTCATGCAGAAGGGCTTTTCGATCATTCCGCTGGAAATCTATCTGAAGAGCGGCCGCGTAAAGGCGCAGGTCGCGCTGTGCCGGGGAAAGAAGCTCTACGATAAGCGCGACGACATGGCCAGGCGGGACGCGCAGCGCGACATTGAGCGCACGTTCGCGGGCCGCGGCTGAAATCATGGGGGTGTACTGGTTTCGACGGGGGTATGGAAGGCAGGATAAGCGAGCGGCGGCCCTGAACCGCCCAACAACGGGACATTAAAATTAACTGACAACTACGATAACGTAGCTTTCGCGGCCTAAGTCCGCGAACGTCGGCCCTAAGCCTCCTGCGGCGTAGGTCACCGGCGCTGCAAAAGCAGGGAACCAACCGGTCGAAGCTTTGAGATCGGCGGGACTTTATGAAGCTACTGAAGCCGTAACGCCGTCCATGGCGGTGCGGCGGAGGGAATGTTAAAACGTGGACTGCGCTCGGAGAAGCTCCTGTCGTCTGACTTTCGGACTGGGGTGCGACTCCCCACACCTCCACCACATCACAACCCTAACTTTGATACGAAGTTGGGGTTGTGACTTTTTTGGCTAATGTCCCCAGATAA
>SFOF01000110.1 GCA_004552515.1 Clostridiales bacterium | reverse complement strand
CGTGCGCGCCCATGGCGCTGGGCGGATAGACCATGCTGGTGCCGTACTGTATGGCCATGCGCTCGACGGGATCGGTGTCGTCGCTCGTCCAGATCTGCGGCATATAGTAGAGTATGCCCGCGTCAAAGCGTCCGCCGCCGCCGGAGCAGCCCTCGAAGAGCACCTCGGGGAAGGCGGTGGTCAGCGCGTCCATGGTGCGGTAGAGGCCGAGCATATAGCGGTGCTGCGTTTCCATCTGGCGCTCGGGAACCTGATCGCCGGAGAAATACTCCATCATGTTGCGGTTCATATCCCACTTGACATAGCCGATGGGCGCGCTCTTGAGCACGGAGGACACCGCGTCGATGATGTAATCCTGAACCTCCCTGCGGGACAGGTCGAGGATCAGCTGCTGGCGCGCCTCGGTGCGGGAGCGGCCGTCAACGTGCAGGCACCAGTCGGGATGCGCGCGGTAGAGATCGCTGTCGGGCGAAACCATTTCCGGCTCGAACCACAGGCCGAAGAGCAGACCCATCTCGGTGACCTTCTTCGCCACGCCCTCGATGCCGCCGGGCAGCTTGCGCCTGTCAACCACCCAGTCGCCCAGCGAGCAGTTGTCGCTGTCGCGCTTGCCGAACCAGCCGTCGTCGAGCACGAACAGCTCCGCGCCGATGTTCTTCGCGCCCTCGGCGATCTTCACGAGCAGATCCTCGTTGAAGCCGAAATAGGTCGCTTCCCAGTTGTTGAGCAGGATCGGACGCGCCTTGTCACGCCACACGCCCCGCACGATGCGGCGGCGGATGACGTTATGGAAGCGCTGGGACATACCGTTCAGGCCCTCGCCGGAATAGACCATGATGGCCTCAGGGGTCTGGAAGGTTTCCTTCGGCTCGAGACGCCAGCGGCAGACCTCGGGGTTCAGGCCGATGGAGATGCGGGTGTTGTCAAAGTTGTTGACCTCGGAGACGGCCAGGAAGGAGCCGCTGTACACCAGCGCCATCGCCCAGACGGAGCCGCTGTGCTCGGTGGCCGCCTTTTCGCACACGGCGATGAAGGGGCTTTGCTCGTGGCCGGACGCGCCGCGCTGGCTCTCGACGCGCACAGTGGCATGGCCGACGGGATTGCGGCAGACGGCGCGCTCGCGGGCCCAGCCGCCGTTCAGATTGATATAGTCGTAATCACAGCCGTAGAGCGGCACGCTGGCGCTCTGCATATGGGTGAGCGTCAGGTTCTCGGCGCCGGCGTTTACAAGACGCATACTGCGGGTGAGCGCGTCCAGATCCTCGAGCACGCTGTATTGCAGCTCGACGGTCAGGCCGGTCAGCGGGTCGGCCATCGTGATGACGAGCGATGTGGCCTCCGCGTCGGATTCGGTGTAGACGGCGGGCAGACCCTCCAGCTTTTTCTTGCCGGCGGTGATGACGTGGCTCACGTAGTTCAGCTTGACCAGGTCGTTGCCCTGCTCGTTCATCGCGCATACGGCGGGCGTGCCATAATAGCCCGTGCCGCGGGTGGGCAGCTCGTGCGGGGCGTGGCTGGCGGGGGAATCGAAGGACGCGCCGCCCCAGTAGCCGGTCATGAGATAGCCGAGGTCGCCGTCGGGCAGGCGGCTGCCCCAGTAGAGATTCATAAGGCCCAACGCGTCGTCCAGATACAGGCAATAGCTGAACGATTTGCCCTGCAAATGAAACACGCGGGAAGACTCATTAAATGAAATGGGCATAGATCAATCCTCCATGACAGATTATTCAATCTCATTTTACCATCATTTGCGCGCTTTGAAAAGAGCAAAAAACGCGCGCGATCAGATTTTTTGTATTGCGCATTGGTGAAGAGCCATGTATAATAACAGCGGGATGTTTTCGAAAACATTCCGCTGAAGATTTGGAAGCGGAATAGACGGGGTTACTCGGAAGGCTCTATCGAAAGGCTCTATCGCACTCTGAAGCTGTTTGTGGGGAGGACGACACGATGACCATTATGACGGAGACAATCGCATCCTTTGAGTATAACGGTGAACGGGTCGCGCTGGTTCCGGCGAAGATGCAGCCGGTCGCGCCCAATGAGTATGAACAGGTCATGCCGGACGGGCTGCGCGTTCATCTGACCGTCGATGGCTATGAGGGCGGCGCCTTCGCCGTCATGCTGGCCTTTGAGCATGGGGGCGACGCGCCGTCGGGCCGCATCCGCCGCGTGCGCGCGCTCGATCTGACGCTCGATGACGTGAAAAAACTGGCGTTTCACGGCTTTCTGGGCGATACCTGCGGCGCGGAGAGCTATGCGCCGTTGGATTTCGAGCTGGCCGAGGGCGAGAGCCGCTCGATGCAGCCGTTGGGCGGGCGCTCGTCCAACACGACGGCGTTCCCGTTCTTCGACGTGTCGTGCGCGGGGCGCTCGTGGGCGTTCGGCGTGGGCTGGAGCGGCCAGTGGATTGCGGAGATAGGCGTCGAAAGCGGCCGCGGCCATGTGCGTGCCGGTCTGGCGGAGGCAGACTTTTATCTGAGAAGCGGCGAACGCGTGAGGACAGCGCGCGTGCTGTGCGTGCCGGGCGAGGATGCGGCGGAGACGCGGCGGCGCTTTCGGCGCGTCATGCTGGAGCACTTCAGCCCGCGGACGTTCCTGGGCGCGGACATGACGCTGCCCACGGCCTATCAGCCGTTTGATCTCTACTATTACAGCGAGACGGTGCCGTGGTATCAGGGCGGCCGCCGACGCAAAGACTGGGCGACCGAGGACGGGCAGAAGCGCGGCGCGGACGCGGCCGTTTCCTGCCATATGGACACGCAGTGGCTGGACGCGGGCTGGTTTGACGTGGGCTTTCCCGACGGCGTGGGCAACTACAGCTTTGCGAAGGGCTTCCCGAACGGCCTGAGGCCGGTGAGCGACTATGCGCGCTCGAAGGGGCTGCGCTTTATGCTCTGGTTCGAGCCGGAGCGCGTTCATAAGGACACGGAGGTGTTCAGGGAGCATCGCGATATGCTGCTCTCAAAGCCGGGCAGCGACGATTATCTGTTCAATCTCGCCGATGAGCGCGCGCTTTCGTGGCTCACGGATAAGCTGATCGCCTTCATCCGCGATAACGGCATTGACATTTACCGGCAGGATTTCAATTTCGAGCCGCTGCCGTACTGGCTGGCTGCCGATGAGGAGGGGCGGCGCGGCGTGACCGAGATGAAGTATGTCGCGGGGCACTACGCGCTGTGGGATGCGCTGCTTGCGGCGTTCCCGGCTCTGCTGATCGACAACTGCGCCAGCGGCGGGCGGCGCATCGATCTGGAGACGTGCCGCCGCGCCGTGCCGCTGTGGCGCAGCGATACGGGCTGCTCGCCGGTCAGCCAGACACATCGCGGCGACACATGGAGCCAGAACCACATCCTCGCGCTGACGCAGTATATTCCGTTCCACGCCTGCGCCAGCTGGGATATGGACGCGTATTCGATGCGCTCGGCCTATTCGGGCGGCATTGCCTGCACGTTCGATCTGCTCAATCCCGATTTTGACGTTGGGAGCGCCGCTCGCGTGCTGGACGAGCTGAAGCGCACGCAGCCGTACTGGACGAATGATTTCTATCCGCTCACAGCGCCCACGAACGATGAGGACTGCTGGGCGGCGTGGCAGCTCGGCGCGAAGGACGGCGGCGTGATCTGCGCGTTTCGGCGCGATACCTGCCCGCAGGAGACGTTCGAGGTGCGCACGCAGGCGATCGAAGCGGACGCGGACTACGACGTGATCCTTTCGGACGAGTGGCTGAACATTGAAAGAAGGACGCTGAACGGATGCGCGCTTAAATCGCTGATCGTTCGGGCGGACAGGCCGAGATCCAGCCTGCTGATCGAATATAAAAAGCGCTGAACGACACATAGTTAAGGAGAAAAAGTCATGCAGACGAGAATTGAAACCATATCGAAGGGCATCATCCGCGTTCGCCGCAGCGAGGACTTTAAGGAAACCTGGCTGGAGCGCTACAAGATCCTGAACGCCCAGCCGGAGGAGGGCGCGGACGCGGGTTTCACCGTCACCGAGAACGCCGTGACGCTGCCCTCTGGCCGCGTGCTGCCGATGAACATCTGGACGGACGCGCAGGACAAGGCGTGGAACGACCGGCTGAACGCCATGCTCGAGCGCTATGCCGACAAGAAGCTGGGACAGCGCGTTATCATCGGCGATCCCGGCGAGCACCGCCAGAGCGCGATGGAAGCGCCCGAGCGCACCGAGCACACGCCGTTCGGCTTCTCGCTGGGCGTGAACGAGACGGAGCGCTTTTACGGCCTGGGCGAGGGCAACCGCACCGGCCTCAATCTGCGCGGCGCGACCTATCAGAACTGGGTGTACTATCAGTTCGACGAAGCGCCCATCCCGTTCTTCATGAGCAGCGAGGGCTGGGGCGTGCTGATCAACAACGACTGGAAGCATTTCGTCGATGTGGCCGCGGAGAGAAGCGACCTTGTGAGCGTCTGCGGGCAGGACGGCGAGACGGACGTGTTTATACTCGCCGGCGAGAGTATGCAGGACGTGCTCAGGCTGTACAGCCGCCTGACCGGCCACAATATGCTCCTGCCCAAGTGGGCGTACGGCCTGACCTACATCGCGCCGATTTTCGCCGATCAGTACGAGGTGACCAACGACGCGCGCCTGTTCCGCGCCAAGCACATCCCGTGCGACATGATCTCGCTCGAGCCGGGCTGGATGACCAAGTTCTACGATCACGGCACCGACAAGCAGTGGGAGATCACGCGCTTCCATATGCCGCATTATCGCAGCAAGCCGCATCCCGAATCGTTCATCACCGCGCTCAAGCGCTACGGCTTCAAGCTCAAGCTGTGGCTGTGCGTGGACTACGACCTGACCGCCGAGGAGGAGCGCATCGTCAAGGGCGAGGATACCTGCACGCCCGAGGCGTGGTTCAACCATCTGCGCGCGTTCGTGCAGGACGGCGTGGACGCGTTCAAGCTCGATCCGTGCGAGATGGTCTACGAGGTGCATCCCGGCCTGAATTATGCCAACGGCTCCTGCGACGAGCAGATGCACAATCTCAATCAGGTGCTGCTGGGCAAGCAGATGTATCGGGGCTTCGTCGATGAAACCGGTCGCCGCCCCATGCACCATTACTGCGGCGCGTACACCGGTATGCAGAAGTGGAGCGCCTTCACCACCGGCGACAACGGCGGCAAGCAGGGCGCACTGATCTGGATCATGAATATGGCGCTCTCCGGTATGCAGAACACCTCCTGCGACATGAACGTCCACGACGCGCAGGCCATCCATTTTGGCCTTCTGCTGCCCTGGGGTCATCTCAACAGCTGGTACGGCTTCAGCCAGCCGTGGTGGGCGGGCGACGAGCTGGAGGCGGTGTTCACCTACTATGCGCGGCTGCGCTATCGCCTGATGCCCTATATCTATTCCAGCGCCATCGAGGGGCACGAGGAGGATCTGCCGATGCTCCGGCCGATGCCCATCGCCTTCCCGGATTGCAGGGAGACGTGGGACTGCGTGACGCAGTATATGTTCGGCGACTGGCTGATGGTGACTGTGTTCAGCGACAGGGTGTATCTGCCCGAAGGCCGCTGGGAGGACTTCTGGACGGGCAAGATCTACGAGGGCGGTCAGGAGATCGGCTACACTGCGCCCGAGGGACGCGGCGGCGGCCTGTTCGTCAGACGCGGCGCGATCATCCCGATGTGGAAGGATCGCGACTATGTGTTCCAGTATGACGATTCCGAGATCGAGCTGGCCGTCTATCCCGAGGGAAGGACGGAATACACCCTGCGCGAGGACGACGGCCTGAGCCTGGATTACGAGACGAAGCGCTCCTGCCACACGCGCATCGTGTGCGACGAGCAGGCGGGCGAAACCGTGCTGACCATCGGCCGGCGCGACGGCGACTATCAGGGCAAGGCGGCAAAGCGCCTCTGGAAAATCCGCGTTCACGGCGCGAAAACGCCGGTGCGCGTCGCGCTGGAGGACGATTGCGATGCGTTCGAGATCGCCGGTGAGGAAAAATGATGAATTATCAGTATAAGGACTGCTATGTCCGCTGTGAAAACGCAAAGCTGACCGTCGGCAACGGGCGCATCGAGCGCGCGTTCCTCGTCGATCGCTATGGCCTGACGCCGCTCTCCGTGTCCGACCGCGCGGGGACGGTCTGGGCGCGCGAGGAAGGCGTTCGCCGCCTGAACCTGCCCTTTGAAAGCGCCGAGCCGGAAATCGCCGCGCGCGAGGACGATCACTGCGGCCTGTCCGAGCGCTTCATGGCGGTCGATCTGACCTGGCGCGGGAAAAACGGTGAGACGCTCGTGCGCACGATTACGATTTTCCCCGACACGCCGTTTATCTCCATGGAAATGCGTGTGGAGAACATCGGTGTATACCGCACGGACGCGGCGGAGGCGATCCGGGGCGGCGATGAAAACGGCGCGGCGGCCGCAAAAAAGGCGGCGTGGCCGGACAGCATTGACGCGTTCCCGCTGCCGCGCGGGCATTACAAGCTGCACGTCACGCGGCTGCTCGACAAGAGCGACTTAAACGACGCGCTCGTACGCAGCTATACCCGGCAGGTTTACGCCGGCGGCTGGGGCGGCGAGTGGGACGAGGGCAGCGCGTTCGTGCTGGATGATTATGTCCATGACCGCGCGCTGATGCTGGTCAAGGACGCGCCCTATCCGATGAGCGCGCTCCATCGCACGGCGCGGGATCTGTTTATTCAGCGCGGCGAGTGCGCGCTGCTGGTGGGCAGCGGACTGGACGGCGTGAGCGAGGCGGGCGCGCTTTACGGCTACGGCTCGACCGTGGGCGTGGGGACGCGGGATGAGCTTGACCGGCTCTACCGCGCATACTACAAAAGGGCGTGGAAGCGGGACGGCGGCGCGCGCGTCATGTCCAACACCTGGGGCGACCGCAGCCGGGACGCGGCGGTCTGTCACGACTTCATGATGAAGGAGATCGACAGGGCGGCCTATCTCGGCGTGGACATCGTGCAGATCGACGACGGCTGGCAGCGTGGCCATACGACCAACTCGGCGCTCAAAAGGGGCGGCGTCTGGGAAGGCTATTACAGCGCCGATCCGCGCTTCTGGGCGGTCAATGAGGAAAAGTTCCCGCACGGCCTAAAGCCGCGCGTCTATAAGGCGCGCGGCTATGGGATCGAGCTGGGGC